>NZ_JAUBTV010000035.1:57807-68749 GCF_036705145.1 Microcoleus sp. B5-D4
CTTTGTAAACAAACAGATCCGCACCTGAACCGCCAGTCAGAATATCTGCACCGCTGCCGCCGCTGAGGATGTCAGCAAACTCAGTACCAGTGACGCTGTTAGCATCAGCATTTCCGGTAAACAAGACAGGAGTGGTGAAGTTGTAACCGCCTGCACCAGAACCGAAGTTGTTAAAGTCGGTTGGGTAAGTGTTCCCAGCAGCAGTTAAATCGACAATGCTGCCTGAGTTGGTAGTAGTACCAGCAGGAGAGGCGATCGTACCTGTAAATACAAAGTCCGCCGTTCCCAGATTGCTAGCAGCAGTACCCAGATTCGCTATCAAGGTAGAACCACCGGCCACCGTACCGTTCGAGTCAAAATACAACTCTGTTTCGTTCGACGCATTAGTAAAGGCGAAGAAACCAGCAGTTGTAGAATTGCCCAGGGCTTTAGCTTGTGCATCTTGCAAAGAGGCATAACTTCCGCCTGTGAAAATCACTAACTCTTTGCCAGTAATGTCAGGAGAAACCCCGCTAACACCGTCAAAGTTAGTCGTAGTCAAATTGCCGAAAGCGCTCGCGCTAAACTCGAATTTGTCTACCCCAACAGTAAAGTCGGAAATTTTATCGCCGCCTTCTTTAGTTGTCCTGTAAACAAACAGATCCGCACCAGTGCCGCCGCTTATGACATCCAAACCGAGGCCGCCGGTGATGGTATCGTTGCCGTCGCCGCCCTTGAGGTTATCGTTAAAATTGCTGCCGACAATCTTGTCATCGCCTGCTAAACCATCGAAATTAACTGCAGCCGGATAAGTGCCGAAATCCACATTGTCAGGGCCAGCAGTACCGACAGGAACATTTAGTGACGTGCCGCTGAAGACAAAGTTACTGACTTGCAGGCGAATGCTTGCCGAGAAACTCGTGAGAACTTCAAAGCGCGCCCCAACAGCAAATACCAGTACAGCACGACCGGTCTCGGCATCTATAAACTGACAGAAAGTAGGCGCTTCTCGGTTGCCACCCAAAGCTATAAACCGCGCTTGCAAAGACGCGATGCTGTTAACAGTGATATCCGTGGTGAAGTCGAGCAAATTAGCGCTGCCGATCGACCCCACAGTAGAAGTAGCAGTAATCTCCAGTCGGGTCAAACTAGAAACGCTGAGATTGCCAAAAGCTGCCGTAGAAAGCTGTAAAACATCGTCAGTGACATTAAAGTCAGTAATTAAGTCAGCTTCTACAACTGTTTGAATCTGTTGGCGGGAAACGAGGTAAATAAAGGTATCCTTCCCATTACCCCCACTCAGATTATTGGTTCCTAGACCGCCTTCGATCGAGTCATCGCCCTCATTTCCGGTTAATGTGTCATTGCCACTACCGCCGATGATTTTGTCTATGCCCAAGCCACCGTCGATCGAGTCATCGTCATCACCGCCGTCGATATCGTCATCATCATCGCCGCCTTTAACTTTGTCCTTGCCCAAGCCTCCTTTTAGTGTGTTTTTGCCTTTACCACCGTCGATATCGTCATCGTCATCGCCGCCGTCGATATCGTCATCATCATCGCCGCCTTTAACTTTGTCCTTGCCCAAGCCTCCTTTTAGTGTGTTTTTGCCTTTACCACCGTCGATATCGTCATCATCATCGCCACCGTCGATATCGTCATCGTCATCTCCGCCTTTAACTTTGTCGTTGCCTTTGCCTGCTTTTATTTGGTTTTTGCCTAGGCTGACTTCGATATCATCATCGTCATCGCCACTGTCGATATCGTCATCGCCATCGCCGCCTTTAATTGTGTCCTTGCCTTTGCCACCGATGATTTTGTCTTTGCCTTGGCCGGCTGTAATGTTATCGTCACCATCGCCGCCTTCGATGTCGTTATCCAGCGTCACAGAACCGAAAATAAGTTGAGGTGCTGTAGTACCACCAAACTTAAAGACATTTTGCTCGACGTTCACGCTAAAAGTCTGGCGGGTGAGAACTCTTCTGCCGTTGGTAGCTTCAAAACCAAAACTAGCCGCACCGACAAAACCTACTGCCGCTTGGAAACTTAAGAAGCCTGAGTTAATGTCTGCTTGAGTCAAGGTAAAACCGACTTCTGTTATGGCGACTCCCTTAAAGAATAGTCGGCCGGTTGTAGCAGCGGGCAGCTCGGTTAGCTTGATGACTGTGTTGCTAGGACCTTGCTCGTCATCGACAACACGCAACAACTCAGAAGTAATAGTTTGCTCGCCGCCGCTGGAACCAGCAGTCAAGCTATTATTAGCTTCCACTCGCGGAGGGTTAAAAATCGGAGGGGGAGTTGGAGTTTGAGTTGGAGTTTGAGTTGGAGTCTGAGTTGGAGTTTGAGGATCAACTCCCAAAAAGTCGGCCGCAGTGATAAGCGTTGCGTTGACATTCAACAATAGCGCCAAGGCGAAGTTATTGACCCGAATTTCGGTATTCGCACCGATTTGTATAAAGGTCAAGCTGCTAAAGTTCAAGTCGCCAAACAGCAGAAACTTGTCCTGGCCATCTTCGTAGTCAATGATGGTTGCCCTTGCCCCAGACGTACTGTTACTCACGAGATAAACGTCATTTCCAGTACCGCCGACACAGGTATGGTTGCCAGTACCGCCCATCAGCGTATCGTTGCCGTCGCCGCCCATCAGCGTATCGTCGCCGTTGCCGCCGCCGCTAACGCTGTCGTCGCCGTCGCCGCCGCCTGCCATGTCATTGCCGTCGCCAGTCACGAGGGTATCGTTGCCGGCACCGCCCATCACGGTATCGTCGCCAGCACCACCGCTAACGCTGTCGTCGCCGTCGTCACCTGCACAGTTGTCGCTGCCGGCACCGCCGATTACAGTATCGTTGCCGATGCCGCCGCTAACGCTGTCGTCGCCCTCGTCGCCTGCACAGTTGTCGCTGCCGCCACCGCCGATCACGGTATCGTTGCCGGTGCCGCCGCTAACGCTGTCGTCGCCCTCGTCGCCTGCACAGTTGTCGCTACCGACACCGCCGTTAACGGTATCGTTGCCGATGCCGCCGCTAACGCTGTCGTCGCCGTCGTCACCTGCACAGTTGTCGCTGCCGGCACCGCCGTTAACGGTATCGTTTCCTTCGCCGCCGCTAACGTTGTCGTCGCCGTCGTCGCCTTCACACTGGTCGCTGCCTACACCGCCGCTAACGGTATCGTTATCTTTGCCGCCGTTAACGGTATCGTTGCCGTCGCCGCCGCTAACGTTGTCGTTGCCTGTGTCGCCCCTGACGGCATCGTTTCCTTCGCCGCCCTCACAATCGTCGTTGCCTTTGCCGCCGTAGACGGTATCGTTGCCTGCGCCGCCGTTAACGCCATCATTTCCTTCGTTGCCGTGGGCCGAGTCATCGCCGTCATCGCCTTCGCAGATGTCGTCGTCGCTGCCGCCAAAAAGGCTGTCGTTATCTTTACCGCCGTTAAGGGTGTCCTTGCCTTTGCCGCCCTTAACGTTGTCGTTGCCCCGATCGCCCTTTATTTGATCATCGTCATCGCCGCCCTCGCAATCGTCGTCATCTTTACCCCCGTACATTTCATTTTTTTTGCCAGGGTTTCCTTTGATTTTGTCCTTGCCTTTCTTGCCGAATATCTTATCCCGATCGCCGGTGGCGACAATTACGTCATCGTCATCGCTACCGACGAGGGTTCGGCGATCGATGCCGCTGCCATCGTCTAAGTCATCGTCATCTTTCTCGCCCGCACCTTCTTCTAGTACGCCGTTAGATTCCGCAATTTGGCTGTCATCAGCAGCACCTTCTTCCAGTACGCCGTTAGACGGATCTGGAGATTGGGTGGTGGTAACGCCGTCGGTTTTTTCGTCGATCTGGTCCAGAATTAACTTGGCTAAATCATCATCGGAAATTGTAGAGCTGTCGTCGCCTAAATCCCCGACTGGATTTTGTGTTTCATCTTGAGCGAGAAAAAGTGTTCCCGGTTTTTCTAACAAGTTTTCGTCTGCCATCGTTGATATTTCCCAAAAAATGGTAAGCTTCTTAGAATCAATTTATCAGCAAACAGGAGGCAGCAGAAGAAAAAAATCTAACTTCATGCTTTCGCCTGCTATAGGAGCTGGTTTCCTCATCTTTACTCTTATAGATGCCACTTAAACCGCAAGGTTTTTTCGCTTTGTTGCGAGTTTTAGATTCTGCAATTGCCTACCAAAATTAATTGATACGCGACCTACACCGTAAGTGCTGCCCCGAAGCTCCGAGCCTTTAAGATGTTCTCGGTAATTTCTACAGTAAGCTGCGTCTAATGGTCCCTTATTGTAGATTTCCTACGTAATTTCTACAGTGAATTAGCTGAACTTAAACTCGCAACTGACAACTCCTAAATAACTACCCAAAACCTGTCTCCCCCCCACTTTTACCCTTGCTTTTTTTCCGATCTTGGCTGGATGTATTGAAGTTTTGTAACACTCCCAGCTTTGACAAATCCTTCCCTGACCTAGGATTTGCATCTCTTGACTAAACGACTGCAGCCTCCTAATTTTAGTTCCCGATGATTAATTAGAAATTTAGATAATTCCCCCGGGCAAATATTTGTTCTAATTTTTAGTTGCACAATTTTCTCTCGATTCGAGGAAACCTCGCCAACTGAGAAAATTGTTTTTTTCGGCTCAATATTAAGAGTTCTGCCAAAATTTATCTATCTCAAGACTGATTGCAAAATTTCGCTAAAAAGAGTAACCGACGCAGGAGTCGTTTTTGGTGACAGTTGCAAGCTCGGCATTTTGAGCGGGAATGACCCACGGCGAGGCTGCGAAACCCTATTGTTTTGTATAGGCTTCGCTACCAAATCCAATAATTATCCGAGAAACCGGCCTGATGAGGCGTAATCCTCTAGATGCCCAAAATGATGGTTGCTTGAGAGTACCGGAATAATTTGATTGCCATTGTATTGTTGAGAGTTCTTGGCTACTTAAGTTTATTTTTGCTGCTTAACTTTAACTCGATTCAGAGAGTTAAATTAAAAAATTTCTATATCATAAAAGCGGGAAAATAGCAATAAGTTATTAGCAATTATCGATGGTCAACTATCGATTATCGATCGCCACTGAGGTCTTAAGGATGAGGGCGGAGGGCTTACGGATGAGAACCCAGGGCTGACCAATTAATTAATTGACACAAAATCAAGATTACACGTGGGGGGTTGGTGGTAGAGGATAAGCGGTAAAGACCGATCGACCGATCGCAAAAAAAAATAAAATACTCAACTTTCCCTGCGATATTACCCTGAAACCGGTTGGCGAGAGCCGAAGTAATTTTAATAAGAACTAGAGATCCGCCTGGTAAAGTGCCTCCAATTTAACTTTACTCAGCAATGAGAAACTCAAGTTCACGACGAATCTAAAGGGGTCTGCGGTAGAGGTGCAAAATGTTAAAGATACAAAGATTGCAGAAAATTCGGCTTTCACCGAGCCACAGGGCAATCAAAACTAATAAACTGTTATTAAAGTACAACTTTTATATCCTCAAAGTGTTTGAACAAATATATATGACCCTAGCGATCGCCCGATCGGGGGAAGCGCATTCAGAAACTTTGATTGGAAGAGTAAAAATTATTTTGCCGATCGCTATTGCTAGCCGCAAAAACGCAGGCAAATTCAGAATTAAGGCGGGAGGGCGCTAAATCCGTGAGCCAGGAATTTCAACTCTCAGTCACCCCTGTTGGGGACGACGAATATCTAGTGCGGACAGAAAGGGTTGCACCCGGTGTACCCTTAGCCGAACAACAAGTCCGCTGGCCGATCGACGAATGGCTTGCACTCTCTGCTCAACTGATGAACGACCCGCTGGTGGGCTTGCTCCAAGGAAAAGCAGTACAGGGAAGCAGTTTTGCGGGTCGCGGCCTCTCCCGTTCGGGAAACAACTCAGGGCCCAATTTAGTAGCCCTGGGGCAACAATTATACAGTGGGCTGTTTCAAGGAAACTTGCGCGATAGCTGGACTTGCGCTCAAGGCATTGCCCAGCACCGCCGAGAAGTGCTGCAACTGCGACTCGGACTCAAAGGCCGACGCTTGCCGCGTCTGCCGTGGGAAGTTCTGCACGCCGGCGATCGCCCTTTGGCAACCGGCACAGATGTCGTGTTTTCTCGCTACCAACCAGGTACAAGTTTGTTCAAACAAACCCGGATACTGCCTAGTGGCGGGCCACTAAAAATTTTAATGGCGATCGCCTCTCCGAGCGATCGAGACAGCTTGCAGCTCAAGCGAGAAGTGCTCCACCTGCAACAAGAACTCCAAAACCGCATCGGTCATCCTCTCAAAAACAGCCCCCATTCCCCGGAAATTCAACTGACTATTCTCGAACAGCCCGATCGAGAACAACTTACCCAAGCCCTAGAACAAGGACACTACCAAGTCCTGCACTACGCAGGCCACAGCAACTTAGGTTCCAGAGGTGGGGAACTCTACCTAGTCAGCAGCCGCACCGGCTTAACCGAAACCCTCAGTGGCGACGACTTAGCTGGATTGCTCGTTAACAACGGTATTCAGATGGCCGTGTTCAACTCCTGCCGCGGCGCCTACGGCGACCCCTCAGACCTCGCGGACGACAGCCCGGAACGGAACTTAACCGAAGCTCTAGTGAAGCGTGGAATTCCGGCAGTGCTAGCAATGGCAGAAAGCATCCCCGACGATGTAGCCCTAACTCTGACGCGGCTGTTTTACCGCAACCTCAATCAAGGCTATCCAGTCGATCTCAGCCTGAGCCGGGCCAGAGCTGGGCTAATTTCTGCCTACGGTTCTCACCAGCTATACTGGGCTTTGCCGATTCTCTACCAGCACCCGGACTTTGACGGCTATCTGACCGGCGCCCCAGCCCACAGCGCGACATCCGGTTCTATGGTGCACATAATCGCGTCGGGAACGCAACCGGCGCTCGCGGGTACAGAATGGAAGGCCCCGTCTTCGGTTTCGGCGATCGCCCAATACCCCCCAATCCCAGCCAATCGATCCCATGAGTCAGACAATTCTGACGGCGAAGTCTGGGAATATCCCCACCAATTAAAAGATCGTAGGGATTGGGTTCACCAGAACGATCGACCCGATGCTACTAATTCACCCAACTCACCGACGGCTTCGCCGTCCTCTATTCCTAATTCTGAGTGTGCGGCGATCCAAGCAACTTGCGCCGCTGCACCGACTCAGAAACCGTTAAAAAAACCGGGGTTGAAAAAATCTGTCGCCCTAATACTTTGCTTATTGCCCGTTGCTTTGAGTGCTGGCTTTTTTGGGTGGCGGTACTCGCACCAGCGAGGAACGAAACCAGAAGAGCTACTGCCGGCGGTACGGACTCCCCTGTCGCAAAATTACCTGCAACAACGTCACTAAAAGCGATCGCCCACTGCAATGCTGAATTTAGACCCTCTTGGCCTGGCTCCAAACTGGGTGGGGTTTTTGCTGGCCATTCGCGATCTGCAGCCGCTGGCAAAGCGATCAAAAGTATACTGCTCGATCGACTGTCCGACTTACGTTCATCAAGCCGGTTTTTACCGAAAATAAGCAGCAGCGCAACCAAGCATCGAGGAAGAAACCGGGTTTCTCGTCGAGAAAGTAAGTCCGGGACTGCTTAATATAGAATTCGTCAGTCGATTGGAGATTTTAGACTTCGGCTTGAGTCCTGAGTCGAAGGATTGGAGATTGTAGATTTACTCCACAGATGAATCTGGAAGCTTGAACAAGAGTCTAAAATTTTGATCTCTCCCCGACAGGAGTCGGTGGCTTGTATGCGTTTTTGAGCGGGCTGATTCGGCAGCAGGAGCATTCGTCATTCGGCACAAGACAATAAAAGCCAGAGTTGCCACAATTAAGAACGTCCTCACCCTCAGCGCGCTTATTTCACAATAATTAATTATGGAAGCGGCTGTGAGTTTGACCTCCTCGCATCCAGGATACCCGCCACGTGATTCATCCGTCCAGAAATAAAAAACCTGTATCCGATGAAACTTGCCGAACGTATTTATCCGTGGGGTCAAGGCTTCAATTCTTTAATCTAAAATCTCAAATCTAAAATCGATTGACGCGCCCCTCCAGTTGGTGCCTAAATTTTGAGAGTATGACCGTTTACAGGCCACGAGTGGAAACCAATACATTTCCATTGAAACTCCATGTCGGGAACCGCTGCTAATTTGTAGTGCATCAAACATTTAAGCTGTTGTGCATTTAACTGGGTCTTTTTCAATTCCCCTGTGGAAATAACCTCAAATTCTCTGGCTTGGGGCCGGAGGAGGAAGATTTTCCCGAGTTCCCCCTAGAAATCTACTGATTCCTGGGGAAGTGTTAAGAGTCGCGAAGCAATCTCGCTCGATCAAAACTATTCCCCTCTTAGTGGCTGCCCGATGTTTCTGCCGCGGCGCCCATTGAGTCGGGTTTTAGCTTAAACCCGTTCAACGAAGAGGTGAAATTTCCTTGAATTTTTACCGGATTGCCTTCCCCAGACTGCGTTCTGTGGAAGTTATATGCCCAACACCTTAATAGAAGATTGCCTGTTGGTATTTGGGGTTTTGAGGGGATTTCCAGCCCGAAAAATAGAATTTACAAGTAGCTGGCAGTGACATCGAGAACAAGTGCTGCCTCGTCTTGTTGAGGTAAAAGTTAACCCCGCGCCGGTAAATGCTGGCGGCAGATTTGCAGCGGCCGCGGTCTAGGTATTTCGATTCATGGCTGTCTTGTTTTTACCTTGACCACAGACTCGATAGGGGATTGGTGAATGCAGGGAACAGACTTTAGTGTAAAAAAGTAAAGCATTTAATTTGCGACAATAATTCCCCGCGCGATCGCAAGAGAGGCTTACACAAGGATTTGGGCCGCGAGGAGCAAATTGATCGCCCTTCGAGCATCCTTACTTGCACCCCCGGCCTTGAGACCGCAGAAATTTATCCAGAATCTTAAATATTGAGAATTATTAGTATTGACAGTGAAACAAAGTTAATCTAATGTGTTGTAATTGATATAAGTAAAGTCCAATAAGCGAGGTACGGTCAATGGCAGAAACAGCTACAGCACCCTTAACAGGAAAAGGTCTGCTTCAAAAAATCAAAGGCAGCGATTTGCCGCGCAGAGAACTTGCAAAGCTTTGCGGCTACTTCACGGTCAGCAAAAGTGGAGAAACCCGGATTAATCTGGCTGAGTTTTACGATGCAGTGTTAGCTGCTAAGGGCATTGAGCTAGAGAAGTCGAAAGCAGACGGACGCGGGCGAGAAGCGAGTTATCGAGCTAGCGTTCACAAGAATGGTTCGATCGTGATCGGGGCAAATTATACCCAAGAAATGGGATTAAAGCCGGGAGACGAGTTTGAAATTAAGCTCGGATACAAGCACATTCGCTTGATTCAGATCGATGTGGACAGACCGGATGTGGAAGTGGATGATGAAGAGGAGGATACAGAAGAATAGAGGCGATTCCCTGCGGGATAGCTTCGCTTCACGTGATACAGTCAGCCGATAGCAAGGCGACTGGATTTGGCATTCGCTACACGAGTATTTGCGCGCCACCCTTCGATTTAACTGATGAGCTGTCTTGACTATTTCTATTTTCTCTTGTCTCGCAAAGACTACAGTGCCTCTGAACTTCGCAAAAAGGGGCAAGAGAAAGGTTTTGGCAATGAGGAAATATTGGAGGCGATCGCGCAAATTCAAGACCGCGGCTATCAGTCCGACACTCGCTTGGTGGCAAACTCGATCGCCTCTGCAGCAGGCAAATACGGGAAGTCTGCCATCAAGCGCAAGTGCCTGCAAAAAGGAATTACCAACGATTTGTTCGAGCAAGTCTGGGAAGAAGAAATTGCCGAAAATCAGGACTCCGAAGCAGAAAAACTGGCCGAATTCAAAGCCAAAGTCATGCGGAAATACAAGATCGATACTTGGGGTAAAGCAGATCCGAAAACCAAGGGCAAAGTCTTGAATTACCTGCAATACAGGGGCTTTAATGCCTTTGAAATTTGGCGACAGTGGCAAACAGAAGAAGATGACGAGTAAATAGTAGGGCCAAGCAAATAGATGTGGCCCAGATAGGCAAGCACAACTACACTGCGGCCGACAGGGCTAAAGTGTAAGTCCTGAGTTTTTGTAAATGTGTGTCAATCCGAGTGCGTTGACTAACTATGATTCGTACATCTGCCGGTGTCTGGCTAAAAGCTCGAGATATTTCTCGTTGATTTTGGCCAGCATCCATTTCTCTTGAAAAATGGCTGCTGATTCTGCTTTCACCGGATCTGCTTGTAGGGGCAAAATATCTTTTCGAGCTGCGGTTTGCTCAGCAACAGACTTCAGATTTTGAGGGTTTTGCTGGTATTTTCGACCGCTTTTGTGGTTGGCGTAGCGACGGGATCGAGTGTACCCCATCTGCAAGAACTTGCGGGCCATGTCGGCTCCAACAAAATCATCGGCATCGAGATAGTCTAAAAACAAGGAGTAAATTTTGCTGCTGGACTCCCTGGCAATTTCAGGAGTCTTAAATCTCCAGAAAGGCAGAATTTCTCCTTTATAGGGTTCAACCAACAGCACTCCCTGTTCTCCTTTCCCTACCCGATAAAGTTCCGGGTACTGTCGAAAGTCGATGTTCTTAAAATCCGCATGGTAGTCGAACTGCTTCATTGGGCGTTTTCTGTTCTATCTGGAACTATAGAAGCCCGGGGTTTACCTTCGTCTGGTTGGGTATAAACCCAGGCCCAAGCAATGAAGACAGCTTGAAAAGGCAGCCTCAACCAATACAGTAATTGGTTGTGGGGAATCCCTTCTATCGGAATGTTGTTGACGGCTTGATTGATATTAGCTGGAAACACGGCAATAAACAAGGCAATTAACCCCCACGCCGCCGCCCTGCTGACAAGAGGAACTAACAGCCCAATGCCGCCCAAAATCTCGAAAAAACCGCTGATTTGACACTCCCTAGCCTAAAGGCGTAGGGATTCTTAATTCATCGACTGACCTTTAAGCGCTATGTCCTTTCGGC
>NZ_JAUBTV010000036.1:0-52136 GCF_036705145.1 Microcoleus sp. B5-D4
GAGCTGATTTTCTCTGTTTGACCCTCACGAGTGAGTGTCAGTAACATGATACCTCATCTTTCAGAGAAAGGCTATATAATCTCTCTATTATTATATAGGGCAAAATGCCGTATGTGACGCTAAAATTTAGGAGCGATCGAACTTATGCCCAATTACACGTAAGTGCGATCGCGCCTCTGGTGGCTAAAGCGGTCAAGTTGCTGTTCAAAGAGTTCTCCTCGTCAGTTAGATCACTCCTAAATCTGGCGTTGCTTAATCAGGGTATGAAAAAAATCAGTTGAAAATCCCCAAGCTTTGTGGGGACTGGTTTTTATGACTGGCATATTTAACCTTTCCTACCGTAAATCAGCAACGTCCACAAAACAAATCACTTGGTTCAATAATTAAACCTACAACTTTCCCTGATAAATATATTATTAATATCGTTGTTAAACCTTAAATTATAAGCGGACACTCCCATTTTTTTTAGAATATTTATGAATCATTTAATCAGTAAACAAGCCTGTATATATTAGTTATTTTTGGCTGGCTAAGCTAAGACTGTGCCAGATATGCGATCCTCTTCGAGGGCTTCGCTAACGCGCGCCTCCAACTTGTTCAAGGTCGAAGGAACAGCGAGTCCCTAGCGCGGTAGTGGTCAGTATTTTTGAGAATCTACTTCTTAAGTAACAGTCAAAATCTAGTTCTTAGGCAGTAGATTTTCTGAGAAGTATATAGTTAGCCTAGTAAATGTAACAGTAATACCCAAGGATATCTATGACTGATAATAAGCAGCCTTTTAACCAACCTGAAGCCAATCCTGACTTCCAGGAAAAGAATGTTGACAATAGCGAAAACGCGCAGCTTCAGGCTCAGACTAACGAAAATGCAGAATCAAAGGAAGATCAATCATCAGGCTCAGGCATTGGTGCTAGGATAGCTGGAGCAGCAGTCGGTGGTATACTCGGTGCTCGCTCTGGAGGCATTATTGGTGCTGTAGCAGGCTCAGTTGCTGGCGCTATGATTGGTAAAGGTACTGCTGATACTGTTAACCGTGCTGTAGATAATTTAGGGGATGCAGCACACAGCGTAGCAGACGGTATTACACACACTGTAGAAGAGCTAGGGACAGTAGTAAAGGAAACTGCTGAGGAAGTTAGACCATCTATCAAAGCTACAGCAGAAGCAGTCAAGGAGACTGTTGAGGAAACCAAGCCTTCGATTAAAAGTATAGCCGAATCTGTCGATCAGACAGTTAAGGAAGCCAAGCCTTCTGTAGTAGAAGCAGTCAAGAGCGCATCCGAGGAAGTCAAACCTACAATTAGAGAAGTAAAAGATTCAGTCAAGCAGACAGTCGAAGGTGTCAAGCCTTCTATACAAAGTGCAGCGGATTCTATTAAGAGCACTGCTGATGAAGTTAAGCCTTCTGCCAAAGCTGTAGCTCAGGAAATTGAGGGGGCAACTAAGGATCTGAGATCGACTGTAAAAGATACAGCGAAAGCAGTTGAGCCCTCTATAAAAAGTGCAGCCGAATCGCTTAAGTCATCTGGTAAGAGTGCTGCTGAATCAATGAAGTCATCTGCTCAAAGCGCCGCCGAATCTGCTAAAGGTGCAGCGCAGGATGTTAAGTCATCTGCCCAAAATGCTGCCGAATCTGCTAAAGATGCAGCGCAGGATGTTAAGCAGGATGTTAAGTCATCTGCCCAAAATGCAACCCCATCTCCTCAAGCTGCAGCGCATGATTTTAAATCATCTGCCCAAAATGCAGCCGAATTTGCTAAACCTCCAGTGCCTGATTTTAGGTCATCTGCCCAAAATGCAACCCCATCTCCTCAAGGTGCAGGGCATGGTTTTAACTCATCTGCCCAAAATGCAGCCGAATCTGCTAAACGTGCAGCGCACGATGTTAAGTCATCTGCCCAATATCTAGCCGAATCCACCGAGGAAAATATGGATACGGATATTCACATCTCCGGCACTCCTAAACTCAAGGATCAAGTGGTCATTCATGACAAGAGAATCATTAAGGACTAGGTAAAGTAAGGACTTAACTCTAGCTTGTTCAAGCTAGCCCTAAGAGAGTTTAACAAAGAGTGGATCTGAGAAAAGAGTCCACTCTTTTCTGTGTATGAGAAATGCGATCGCCTAGGGTTTAACGGAGAGTCTATTTATTGAGGAACTCTCCCCCTGAAGAAGGAGAGATTTCGTTTCTAGACTACTGGCAGAAGTGGTTAAAACGGCTAAATTTTTTTGTAGAAAAAGCTGCTTGATAAATCGAGAAATAGTTAGGGTCAAGCTGAGGTGGCCAGTTCAACCCCTAACTATTTAATATCCAAATTGCAAAGTCACAGAAGCTTC
The DNA here is from genome assembly GCF_036705145.1 of Microcoleus sp. B5-D4. Classification (NCBI taxonomy): domain Bacteria; kingdom Bacillati; phylum Cyanobacteriota; class Cyanophyceae; order Oscillatoriales; family Microcoleaceae; genus Microcoleus; species Microcoleus sp. B5-D4. The sequence goes on from NZ_JAUBTV010000036.1 coordinate 2,338, forward strand.
TACCTGCTGTTCCCCTCCCACCACTGGCGTTGTAATAATATCAGCACCAGCAGGGCGAGAAGTAGCAAACTGCCGATACATTGGAGGCGGCGCGATCGCACCGTTGACTTGAATGCCCAGAATCTCTCCCCGCTTGAGGTTGAGGGCGCTAAAGGCTGCATCCGCTTGCGCTTGAGCATCTTGAGTTGCTTTTTTGATTGCTTGTTTTCGAGCAGATTCGATCGCACTTTCGGCGGCGGCAAAACTCACACCGTCGATGCGTGTGGCTCCGGCATTTACCGCATCGTCGAGCAAAGTGCCGGCAGATGCAGTATTAATCCGAAAACTGACGGTATTTGTCGCCGTATAGCCAGTCAAGCGCTGCTGGTTGTTTTCGTAGCTGTAAGTCGGGCTGAGGGTGATGCCGGCAGTTTCGAGTTTTTCGACTTGGCGCGATCGCAGCAACTCTACCACAGCGGACGATCGTCTCGCCGCTTCCTGCTGCACCTCGGCCGCCGTTTTCCCCTGCACCTCAACCCCCAGCCGCACTTGCGTTTGAGTTGTAGGAATCGCTTCCACACCCCGCCCAGTAACAGTCAATGTTCTGATCCGCTGTTCTTGGGCCACCGCCGGATCTAATCTCACAAAACTAACGAGAGTTAAGGTTAAACATAACGCTGTTACCAGACTACGGAAATTAATGCGATCGCGACGTTGCCAATTTGAATTCATAAACTTGATTCTCCTCACATACAACAGATGCTATACTTTACCTTCCCACTGAAAGTGCTAAATATCCGGGTTGTTACATTTTTAGCAACTAAAAAAAGTATTAGTCATTAGTCATTAGTCATTAGTCATTAGTCATTAGTCATTAGTCATTAGTCATTAGTCATTAGTCATTATATGCAATCGTTAAAACAACTTGCCCGCCGACTCAAAAAAGAAACTTACGCTGTTTATTTAGCAAGTACAGACCAGAGAGTACCTTGGTACGCCAGAATTTTAGCAGGCCTTACGGTTGCCTACGCTTTTAGCCCGATCGACTTAATTCCCGATTTCATACCAATTCTCGGCTACTTGGACGATTTGATAATTGTACCTTTGGGAATTTGGCTGGTACTGAAGATGATTCCGCCACAGGTTTTAGCCGAGTGTCGGGAAAAAGCAGCCGCAGAAATAGAGCGAGGAAAACCGATAAATCGGGCTGCCGCTGTTGTGATTATTGCCATTTGGATTGGCTTGGGAATATTAGCAGTAATTTGGCTGACACGGATATTTAAAGGTTAAAAAAAATTACCTATCTATTTATAGTGTAGAGTGCGCGCCGAGCACCTTACCTTAAACAACTCCTTTGAGCCAAAAATATTTAAAGTTTAAAAAATCACCGTTCTAGTTATAATATAGGGTGCGCTAGGCGCACCTTACCTTAAAAAGAACTCGCGGTATCGCATACCAAGTATTATTTACCCCTTAAAAAATTAAACTAACTTTCTAGCTATGACTCAAACCACTGATTTCCTCAGCCACCTCAATCCATCTCAGCGCCAAGCAGTCGCCCATTATAACGGGCCGCTGTTAGTAGTAGCGGGGGCTGGTTCCGGCAAAACCAGAGCTCTAACTTACCGAGTTGCTAACTTAGTTCGCACCAATCGAGTCGATCCTGAAAATATTCTGGCGGTGACATTTACAAATAAAGCCGCCAGGGAGATGAAAGAAAGAATTGAGAAATTGCTGGCAACTCAGCAAGCTGAAGCCGAATATGGCAAACCTTTGGTAGACTTAGCCCCGGATGTGCAGACGAAATTGCGATCGCAAATTTACCAAAGAATCACCAAACACATTTGGATGGGGACTTTTCACTCTTTGTGCGGCCGCATTCTCCGCTACGATATAGAAAAATACCAAGACGAAAAAGGGCGCCAGTGGAAGAAAAACTTTTCGATTTTTGATGAGTCAGATGCTCAAAGTCTCGTCAAACAAATTGTCACAAAAACACTGAACCTCGACGACAAGAAATTTGACCCCCGAAAAGTCCGCTATGTCATCAGCAACGCTAAAAATAAAGGTTGGTCGCCTCTAGAATACCAAGCAGCAGAACCGGATTATCGAGGTCGCGTGATTGCCGATGTTTACAGTCGCTACCAAGACGCTTTAGCAGCAAACAATGCCCTAGATTTTGACGATTTAATCCTCGTTCCCGTTAAACTTTTGAGCCAAAACGAGCAAGTATTAAGTTACTGGCATAAAAAGTTTTGCCATATTTTAGTTGACGAATACCAAGATACTAACCGCACTCAATACGATTTGATTCGGATGTTGGTGACAAATAACGCCGACCCGAAAAACTTCGATAAATGGCAAAACCGTTCGATTTTTGTCGTGGGCGATGTCGATCAATCAATTTACAGCTTTCGGATGGCAGATTATACCATATTGCTGGAATTTCAAGAGGATTTCGGAGATGGTTTGTCGGACGATAAAACTCAGACGATGGTAAAATTAGAGGAAAATTATCGATCGCGCGAAAACATCCTGCAAGTCGCAAACCACTTGATCGAACACAATACCGAACGGATCGAGAAAATTCTGCGCCCGACTCGCGAACCCGGAGCTCCCATTGTTGTCTGGCGGGCTGACAACGAATTAGATGAAGGGGAATTTGTAGCAGGTCAAATTCATTCTTTGAAGCGCCAAAACTCCGAATACGAAAACGGTAGTAACTTTGCGATTCTCTACCGCACAAACGCTCAATCTCGCTCCTTTGAAGAAGCGTTAATGCGTTTAGACATTGCCTACAATATTGTCGGTGGTCTCAAGTTTTACGATCGTAAAGAAATCAAAGATATCCTAGCATACCTGCGGGCGCTTGCCAATCCCGACGATAGCGTCAGCCTCAAACGCATCATCAATACTCCCCGTCGCGGCATTGGGGATACCACATTTTCCAAAATCGAAGACGCTGCAACTCAGTTAGGCATTCCGTTGTGGGAAATCCTCAGCGATGAATCTTCTGTCAATACTCTCGCAGGGCGATCGGCAAAAGCTATTATTAAGTTTGCCGAAATGATTGGTCGTTGGCAATCGCAAGTTGAAACCCTGCCCGCTTCGCAAATTGTCCAAGGAATTATCCAAGATTCAGGCTACATTGAAGATTTGAAAAATCAAGGAACCGAGGAAGCAGAAAATCGCATAGAAAACGTCAGAGAATTGTACAATGCTGTGCTGCAATTTGAAGAACAAAACGAAGAACCGACGCTGACATCATTTTTAGCAAAAGCATCTTTAGCATCCGATTTAGATGACTTGCAGGAAGAGGATTCCCGCGTGTCGCTGATGACGCTGCACTCTGCAAAAGGGTTAGAATTTCCCGTAGTATTTCTAGTCGGAATGGAACAGGGTTTATTTCCCAATTTTCGCAGTTTGGACGACCCGAAAGCGATCGAAGAAGAACGCCGTTTGTGCTACGTGGGCATCACTCGCGCCCAGGAATTGCTATTTCTCACCCACACTCGCGAACGCCGCCTCTGGGGAGGCTACCGGGAACACTGCACCCCTTCGCTATTCTTAGGGGAATTGCCGACACATTTGCTGGCTGGAAGTGCGAAGAAAACTAAGACAGCTAAAACGGCTGTTTCCAAGGGAAAAACTAATAATTCAGCAGCTAATTCTGGGAATTCTCAATCGGCAGAGTGGAAAACGGGCGATCGGGTTTTTCATCATGCTTTTGGAGTGGGAGAAATTACCCATGTTTTGGGAGAAGGCGATAAAACTAATCTGGCAATTAAGTTTTCAGGTTTGGGCAGAAAAATTATCGATCCGAGAACAGCTAAGTTGCAGCGAGTGTAATAGAAAATCCGGCGGTTTAAACCGCGTCTATACAGGCAAAACCCGCCGACGCGGGTTTCCGAGGGGGCGGTAAAAATTACGTTTTTATCTTTAGTCCACGTCGGGTATCTCGTTTGTGTCGATGCGGTTTCAACCTTAGTTTTATCTAAGTAAAAAGCAGAAATAAAAACCTAAACTCTTATGTCTTACAGTCAATTTACGACCATCGGCAAGGTTAAAGAAGCCTTCAATCTTACAGTAGTGGAAGGAATCAGATTTCTGCCGGAAATCGAACCGATCGCACCCGCAACAGCCTTGCAGACCATGCTGGAGACAAATTTGCCTTGGGCGATCGCCACTAGCACCGAAAAAGCCCGTTCTGAAGCTATTATTAACCCTGTATTGCTGGAAGTTCGCAGGATTCTTAACCAACAAATCAGCGTGTTTTCGGGTGAGGAATTTAATGTTGATGTAGCTGTTGGACTTACAGGAGTTTGCGATTTTATCATCAGCCGTTCCCCGGAACAGTTAGACGTTGAGGCCCCGGTAATTGTGATGGTGGAAGCTAAAAAAGGAGATTTGAAAGTAGGTTTGGGTCAATGTATTGCTGAAATGGTGGCAGCCCAGAGATTTAATGAAGCAAAAGGGATCTCGATTTCCGTCATCTACGGCAGCGTTTCCAGCGGCACAGCTTGGCGGTTTCTCAAGCTGGAAGGGCAAATAGTGACGATCGATCTTACCGATTATCCGCTACCTCCAGTAGATAAAATATTGGGATTTTTAGTGTGGATGGTGTGCGAAAATTAGCATATATCAAATCTGCGTTGAAAACTCCCGATCGGAGTCGGCGGTTAAAACCGTTACTACACAACCTTGCGTCCGAACAGAGGGGACTCAAAAGAAATGATTCAAGGCTATCCCGCAGGGAATCGCCCCTCGATCGATCTTATCTCACATCTTGCACCATTTTCAAGAACAGGCAAGATGCCTGTTCCACAAGAAAATTCACTCTTTGTGGAACAGGCATCTTGCCTGTTCATAAAAGACTTATTAACAAGGATGCAACATCTCATATCTTATTCGACTACCTGAGATTCCACACGCCTGTATTTACCCGCCAAACGTTCTCGACGCTGGCGGCGGTTGTCAGCTTCAAATATGGCAATCGCTTCATCTAACTTCAAATTGAAAGCGTCCAACTGTCGGCAGACTTCACGCATCTTTTCAACGTGTCGCTTTCTGGTTTCAGCGTCGGGGATTCTAGGTTGTTGATTCATCGTAAGTTCCAATCCATTTTGATTTCTTGAATGCTTGCTGCTGAGGCATCGACAATTGCCTCTCCGTCTTCTATCGTTCCATACAAAAAGTTTAACGTATCCGCAGTCGCAGCGGGTTGAGATTCTGCCACCTGCTGCAAAAGCCTGTACAAACGATTGTAAGAGGTTCTCAACCTTTCCTTAATATTATCCAGGGATTCTAGTTCCGGGAGTGTCGCTTCTGTCTCGCCAAACTGCTGCATGAATATATATTCTGTGGCGGTTGTTTCGTTGAGGATTTCCACTAGCCGCCGCTGCAATGTGAAAATTGTGTTCAGGATGTCATCAGGTAGCTTTGCCATTGTCCTTAATTTTTAGGGATAACAACTTAACACAATATATCAGAATGTTTACTTCCTCTCATTTTAGCTTTAATCGAGAGCGATATCAGTCCAAATTTACCACCTTTAAATTTGCATTCCATGCTTCGCCAATAACGCACTTCCATAAGCAGCTGCAGTATGAATTGGCTTTACTACAGGCACTTTTAAATAACGCTTTCTAATCGCACTCCAAACCAAATTTTTTGCCCCGCCGCCAGCAGTATAAACTTTTGTCAAAGGAGTTGCACCCAATTCTTGCAATAATTGATATCCCCGCGCTTCAATCCGCGCGATGCTTTCTAGCAAACCGTGCAGAAATTCCACTGAATCAGTTGGACGCGGTTCGAGTCTGGGCGGCAAATTCGGGTCATTAATCGGAAAGCGATCGCCCTTTTTCAACAATGGGTAATAATCCAGCAAACTCTCTTGTTCTGGATCAATTTGTGTGCTATAATTTTCTAACTCAACATCAGTAAAAAAGTGTCGCAGCACCGCACCTCCGGTATTAGAAGCACCTCCAACTAACCACAAATCGCCTAATTTATGACTGTAAATTCCGTATCTAGAATCATCTACGCGGGTATGACTTAACAGTTTGACTGCTAGTGTAGAGCCGAGAGAAGTTACTGCTTCCCCTGGTAAATTGACACCGCTTGCTAAAAATGCGGCAATGCTATCGGTTGTACCAGCACAAATCATACAATCGCGGGGAAAACCGAAGCGATCGCCCACTTGAGCTCTCACTTCCCCCACAGGCGTGCCCGGTGCGACAACTTGCGGCAATTCAGGAGTTGCAGCGCCCGCAATTCCCTCTATCAGCCAATTCGGATAGCACAAAGTATCAACATCGAAACCGAGTTTCAAAGCATTGTGATAGTCGCTAATTCCCAATTTTCCGTGCAGCAGAAATGCCAGCCAGTCAGCTTGATGCAGGAAATAAAGCTTCTCAACAACAGGCAAGATGCCTGTTCCACAAAGACTGAATTGTGTTGTCGGGTGGGCTTCTAGCCCGCCCTCCTGCAACCACAGGAGTTTTGCCAGACTCGATGTAGCGCTTATTACTGTGTGGTTGTCGGGGGCGATCGCCCGCAACCTCTCTGTCACCGCTGCACCGCGCGCATCATTGTATAAAATCGGCTCACATACTGGTATACCGTCGGTATTGCACAGCATGACAGTGGAAGATGTGCCGTCAAGGGCGATCGCCCTTACCTGATTGCGGATGGCTGGGGGAATTTGCTCGATCGAATCCCACAGCGCATTTTGCCACACCGAGGGCAATTCAGGCTGTTGTTGCCCGTTGTTGGCAAAAGTATGTTCTGTCTCGCAATGGATTGTACCCTGGGAGTCGATGATTGTCGATCGCGCGCCTGTCGTGCCAAAATCTATTCCCAAATAAAGATTCATTGATTACTCCCGCGAATTTTCCTATATCTCAGAAACCGGGTTTTTTTACGAAAATCTTTCGTTGTCACCCACAGATTAGGTAAAAAACCCGGTTTCTTTGGCATTAGTGCGTAAGTTCATGGCTTAAGCATGGGGGCTAGAAACCCGGTTTCTACGAGTTTTGCGTTGAGTGACGAGAAATATAGAAAGAAACCGGGTTTCTGAGATTATCGTGCTTCGACATATTCACAAAGCGTAGTTGGTTCGGGAATCGGTAAACCTTCTTCTCGCAATCCTTCTAAGTGAAATTCGATCGCTTCTTTAATTTGCTGCTGTACTTCCGCAAGGGTAGCGCCTGTGGCTGCACATCCGGGTAAATTGGGCGCGTAAGCTGAATAGTTATTCGGTGTTTTTTTAATGACAATCGCATAACGCATTAGTTGATACCCACGGGTGGTCAGAAACCGGGTTTTTTTACGAAAATCTTTCGTTGTCACCCACCGATTAGGCCAAAAACCCGGTTTCTTTGGCCTTAGTGGGTAAGTCGTGTCTTTGTGAAACCCATCCAATTAGCACGTAATGAAATGACTAAAATCGATAATTTCGTAAAAAAAGATTCGATAAAAAAGACTTGAAAAAAGGCTGAAATTCCTATAAATTACACCTTACAGCTCTTGATGCGAGAGAAGAACCATAACGCCACTTCACACCCAAACCCCGGAACCCACCCCACCACCCACACAGTTGCCTAGGGAGGTGGCCCACAGGTGCTTGTTTATTATAGGTTAGGTCCTTTGTGTCCAACCAACTGCCTCCTTTTCGCCAACCGACACGATCGCCTAGCTTGCATTCAGTATCCCAATCAACTTTGCCGCCCACTTCCAACCAAATTTTTTTCTGGACGCTAAAACCAAAGCGACCCTGACTGTATTTTACCCACAATTTGTCGATGGTGTGTAAATCATCGCAAGGAAAATTCTCAATTGAACCCGTATCAAAATAATCTTCCTTCTCCCGTCTCGCAGCTTTCAGCATTACCTTTATTGTTTCCTGATCCGCCTCTTTCCACTTTCCTGCTGCTAATAAATCCCGCAGACGAGTATAGTCAACACCCCGCGCTGATTTAAGCGAGTCTGGTGGCGATGCCGGTGGAGGTGTTTGAGCTGATAATTGAGGTGATTGAGTACCAAGAGCCTGCAAAACTTCAGTAGCAGATTGATAACGTTTTTTAATAGCAGGTTGTATCATTTTATCTAAAATCTGACCCAGTTCCGAACTGACAGATGTTTTTAAGTGTTCTCGCCACACCCACTCAAACTCGCTATCATCGAATAAATCAATCGGTTCAACCTCAGTTAACAGACACAGACAAGTGACACCCAGACTATAAATATCACTCGCATGAATCGGTTTACCGTTGGCTTGTTCTGGTGCCGTATATCCAGCCGTCCCGATTCTCGTTCCCGTTACCCCTAGAGCCGTTTGTGTCGCATATTTCGCGGCTCCAAAGTCAACTAAAACCAGTTGCCCATCTTGCCTAAGAATAATATTTTCTGGCTTGATATCCCGGTGAATTACTTGGCGAGAGTGAATGAACTCGAATACTGGCAGTAAATTATTAAGCAAGTCGCGAATCTGCGTTTCGCTAAAATATCCCTTAGATTCTAGTGCTTCGGCTAAGTTTTCACCGTCGATGAATTCTTGGACTAAATACTGCCGTCCATCTTGACTAAAATATGCTAATAAGTCGGGAATTTGAGAATGTTTACCCAACTGCTCTAGGCGGACTGCTTCAAGCTCAAATAACTCAGCAGCTTTCTGGATACTAGAAGGGTCTTGAAATTGGGGGTAAAATTGTTTAATAACGCAGGGAGGTTTAGATGGTTTATACTCGTCAATAGCTAGAAAAGTGCGCCCAAATCCCCCTTGTCCAATAATTTTTTGGGCTCCGTAGCGATCGCCCAATAGCAGTTTATTCCCACATTTTTGACAGAATTTTGTATAGCCAGACGGGTTTTGGAATAGGCAATCAGGGTTTAGACACTGGCTCATAAAATATGCTTAGAGATTACACATTAAAGCTCTCGATGCGATGCCAGCGGAGATGGTGTTAAATGTGAAACAGCAGATCCGGGTAAAGAGACGGCATTGCCGATATGTGTCAACTTAAGTCTGAAACCTTTGTATCTCTCGCTTTTATCCGAGGCCAGATCCCCCCTAGCCCCCCTTAAGAAGGGGGGAACCGGAGCGATCTCAAAGTCCCCCTTCTTAAGGGGGATTTAGGGGGATCTGGCCTCGACGATAAACAGCAGTCTATGACTACGTTTGACCTTAAGTTGAGACTAATAGGCACTGCCTAAGTCCCCACTCAAAACTCGTTAAACTTTTGTCCCGCATTCAGGACAAAAATTATTGCTCGAAACATTCTTCGCGCCACAACTCGGACAATAAACCAACTCTGTAGATTGCAACTTGCTACGTTCCGGCAAACCAACCATTTGAGCGTTGCTCTTACCTGGAACTACCATCGGATAGCAGTTTTCGTCCCTCGTCACCTTCACGTTCATCAGCACCGGGCCGTCGTGAGCGAGCATTTGAGCGATCGCATCTTTGAGTTCCTCCGGTTGCGAAACCAGCATCCCCTTCACGCCATAAGCTTCAGCCAGCATCACAAAATCCGGCATCCCCACCGTCATATTCGACGAGGAATAACGCTCGCCGTAGAACGCCTGCTGCCACTGCCGCACCATGCCTTGCCAGCCATTATTTACAATAACAACCTTGACATTAATGCCGTATTGTGCTAGTGTTCCCAGCTCTTGAATATTCATTTGAATGCTAGCATCCCCAGCAATACAAATCACTTGCTCATTGGGTAGCGCCATTTTCGCGCCCATCGCAGCCGGCAGCCCGAAACCCATCGTGCCCAAACCAGCGCTGGAAATCCAGCGGCGCGGCCCGTTGTTCAAAAATTGAGCCGACCACATTTGATGTTGACCGACATCCGTTGTGTAGTAAGCATCAGGTGCTTGAGTAGCCAACTGAGAAATCACCTCTTGCGGAGACAAAATGTCTGGGTAATGAGGCACAACTAACGGATAGTCCTGTTTCCAGTGATCGATCCTGTGCAGCCATTCCGCAGTCTGTCCGGCCTTCCCCGAAACTCCAGTTTCCCGACAGCGACGCAGCAAATCGAGCAAAACTTGGCGGACATCTCCGACAATCGGCACGTCAGGGCCGCGATTTTTGCCTACTTCCGCCGGGTCGATATCGATGTGAATCACCTTCGCGCGCGCTGCAAACTCGTCTAATTTGCCCGTCACCCGATCGTCAAACCGAGCCCCGACAGCAATCAGCAAATCGCACTCGGTAACGGCAAAATTAGCGTAAGCAGTGCCGTGCATCCCCAGCATTTTCACCGACAAAGGATGGTTTTCGTCAAAGGCACCTTTGCCCATCAGCGTTGTCGTCACCGGCAATTGGAAAAGTTCGGCCAGTTCCTTAATTTCCTCGTGGGCCCCGGCTGCGATCGCCCCGCCCCCGACATAAAGCAAAGGACGCTTTGCTTCCTGCAGCAAATAAATTGCTTGATTAATTTGCCGGGGATTTCCCTTCACCGTCGGCCGGTAGCCCGGAATTCTCACCGATCCGGGTTCCACGGGCAGATAGTCAAATTCTTCTAAACCCACATCCTTGGGTACATCAACCAAAACAGGCCCCGGCCGCCCTGTACTCGCGATGTGGAAAGCTTCAGCCACAATTCGCGCCATATCTTTCGGGTCGCGTACTACATAGGAATGCTTGACAATTGGCAGGGTAATCCCGTAAATATCTGTTTCCTGAAACGCATCAGTGCCGATCGCCGGACGGGGCACCTGACCGGTAATAATTACCATCGGGATCGAATCCATGTGGGCTGTCGCAATCCCCGTCACTAAATTAGTTGCGCCGGGGCCCGAAGTAGCAAAACAAACCCCAACTTGTCCGGTAGCGCGGGCGTACCCGTCGGCCGCGTGAGCAGCACCTTGCTCGTGGCGCACCAGAATATGTTTGATTGCGCCAGTTTCTTCGGCGCGGTAGAGTTCGTCGTAAAGCGGCAGAATTGCGCCACCGGGATAACCAAAAATATGCTTGACGCCGTGGCGGATCAAGCTGTCAATCAGAGCAAATCCACCAGTTGCACGCCTGATGGTCACTTTAGTTTTTAGTTGCACAGAATTTCCTCCCTTAAACTAATTATGATTTTTAATGAAAGCTTTTATAGCTTGTAAAACTATAGTCATCTATTACATGACGTGGGAGGCATGAAGTCCCTCCCCTTTCGCTTTTACTTTGAGCGGATTAACCCGCCTCGGCTGAACTACGCAGCTCCCTATCCCATCGCTAAACGCATTTGGGATTGCTTTTCTCAAAATATTATAGACCCGTTAACATCGGCATTAATCATCTGGCTATATGATACTACCATTGTCTATTGATGTTTACAATCTTAATGATGTTTTATAATACTATAGCGGTTCTCAAAAAAGTGAGGTAGGCCATTAGCCATTAGCCCTATGACCTATGCCATTAGCCATTAGCCCATGAGTACCTCATCTTTCTGAGAAAGGCTATACTTTAATCTCAATAGTCAAACTCTGAAAATTTGACTGCTGATATTTTACAAAAAGTTTGGCGAGCGGGCGGTGTCCGATCGCGAAATTGTGGAACAGCAGAGGCTCAAAAGAAACAGAGGAAATCGCGGCCCCTATGCCGGTTTACCGCGATATGACGCTTGTATAGCATTCTTGATACTCCCCACTGATGAATCAGGGGGATTCTTGAATAAGACCACAAAGGGACTTTCAAAGGCGCTATCAATGCGCCTCTACCCACTCAGCATGGACGAATCCAAGCTTTGCGTATACTTTTGGCTTTTTTCTGCTTTCGGAGTCCATCACTTATGCCAGATAGGTACGCTCCACATTTTGATATTTTTTGTCAGTTAAATAGGCTTCCTGCTCAAATGCAGTAGTGGCTTACTGTGCCGGAATCTCACCGAAACTAAAATGTTTCAACACGTAGATGGTTATTCTTAGTCGCTGCACTTATCATATCATTGCGACTCCAATTGCGATCCTTCCACGGCGACGGTCGTCGCAGTCGCTTTCCTCCCCATGTCTAAAGCCAGGGGCTTCTCGCTCGTTTTTTGGTGATTCGGCATTCGACAAGAAAAACTAATCGTTTGAGCAATTAAGAACGTCCTAATCATCAGGGCGGTTGCTATGTTATGGATCGATCGCGAAAACCAAGCCCTCTTGCTTCTTCCTTCTTTGCAAAGTTCAGAGAACATCCTGCAAGACTTTGCGAGTATGTTTCCAAGCTGCCATGCCCATCACCGAGACCAAAAAGCCCAAACTCAGCAACACGATCCGCAAGCCGAGGTCATCCGAGCCGACTGCTTTGCTGACAGCATCAGTCAGTGGGCCAGTAATCGCTAAAGGCAGGCTCAGAGCAATATTAATCGCATTGTTTTCAAATCCAAAGACTTTACCCCGCATAGATTCGGGAGTTTTTTCTTGAATCAGAGCTTGCATCGGGCCGTTAATCAAGGAAGCACCAAAACCAAACAGAGCACTCAATCCGAAACCCACCCATAACTGTCGAGTAAAGGCAAACATTGCTAATACAAAACCCATCATCAAGAAACCGATTAAAGGCAGAGGTTTGTGGTGCATTCGATCGCCCCAGTGTCCCAAAAAGGCTGCGCCGAAGACCATTCCGACTCCTGCTGCAGCCAGCAAAAAGCCAAATTGAGTTTCTTTGAGACCTATTTTGCCTGAAAGCGCGATCGCCAGCACCTGAAGCGCCGCAAACACCGAATACAAAATGGTCAACTGCACCATCGCGTTGCTGACAAGGTGATTGTGTTTCAAATAGCGCAAACCTTCTTTGAGATCTTGCCAAGGATGGACGTTTTTGCCACTGCTGCCGGCATGACGTTCTTTGATCCGCATAGCATAGATCAAACCTGCTGATATTAGGTACAACCCGCCCAGCAAAAACTCTTGAGAACTCGATCCGAAGCTGTGTTTGACCCAACTAAACAGCGGTTCGCCGATCGTCATCCCGACAATAATCCCGCCCATTGTGGACGAGGCGAACAGCGCATTTGCCGACATCAGTCCCTCTCGCCCCACGGTCAGGGGGATTGCAGCCTGCTCTGCCGGAGCAAAAAATTGCGTTACGGTAGAGATTAAAAACGTCATCGTCAACAAAACCACAAAAGCTTTGGGCAAAAACGGCAAAGCTACAATCAACGCGGCTCGAATCACGTTGCAGGCGATCAGCATTTGCTTTTTGGAAAAGCGGTCTACCACGATACCGGCTACGGAACCAAAGACGATCGCCGGCACGGTGTAGGCGATCATCACCGCTGACAGCATAGAATTTTCCGAATGTTGCCAAGAAACAGGCCAGGGTCGGTAGTCGCCGGTTTTCAGCAGAATAATCAGCAATACGTAAAAGATTTTATCCGCCACTTGGGCCAATAATTGGCCCGTCCACAAGGCGAGGAAGGGGCGATTTCTCAGTAGGGCATCAAGCCCGCTGCGGTCAGGGGGAGGGCTGGCTGGGTGCATAGGAATAGTTTAACTGACCGCTTCTGGCAATTATAGTTTTCAGCAATATGTGCAAATCTGACATAGCAAAGCGGAAACTCGGAAAACTCCTGTCTCCTGCGTTCTTTTTCTGTTTTAGCAGATCAGCGGCGGGGGACGGCTGCTGCAGTCTTCTTAACTCTACCGCGATCGGCCGGAGCCGAGAACCCGCTCGCCCGGAAAATCCGAGAAGATTGTTAAAGGTTGGCGTGCATTTCATCGCGAGTACAAGATACGGTAATATACTTGACAAAATACTTGCTGCTGGCAGTGATATTAAAAGATGTCACGCCGATTAAGTAATATAACGAAGGTACTAACTGTTAGGAGTGAGAAACTTGAAAAAGGTTGAAGCTATTATTCGCCCCTTTAAACTAGACGAAGTGAAAATCGCACTCGTCAATGCTGGTATTGTGGGGATGACTGTTTCTGAAGTTAGAGGTTTTGGCCGTCAGAAGGGCATGACAGAACGCTATCGCGGTTCTGAGTACACTGTTGAGTTCTTGCAAAAGCTCAAGGTGGAGATTGTTGTGGAAAACGATCAGGTTGACATGGTGGTTGATAAAATTATCGCGGCTTCCCGCACGGGCGAGATTGGCGACGGCAAGATTTTCATCTCTCCTGTAGAACAAATTATTCGGATTCGGACTGGGGAAAAGAACTTGGAGGCAATCTAAGATACTGGGGCATTGGGCATTGGGCATTGGTAATTGGTCATTGGTCATTGGTCATTGGTAACTAATCATTGCCAAGGAAAAACCTCTTTCCTGTTTAGTTCTGATACCTAAGTGTCAATATCCAATGCCACAGTTACCCCCGGTTTTGGCTTTTTTCCTAATTAGGGGTTGACAATGCTCGCCATTTGTGGTATAAGAGCGTGGAAGGCTCTGCCGCGGTGAGAGTGCGATCGCTTGATATCCGGTGTCATTTCGGCAAATGTCTGTTGCTGTGCGGGTACGTAGAAAATGGGGTCATATCCGAAACCTCCCGTACCGCGAGGAGTATGCAGGATTTCGCCGCGGCAAATTCCTTCTACTTGCAAGGCAATTGTACCGTCGGGACGGGCGATCGCGATCGCGCAAACAAATTGTGCTTCCCGGTTTTGTTCGCTTCCCAATTCTTTGAGAAGTCGAGATATCCTGTCAGGATCGGTTTTCCCGTAGCGTGCGGAGTAAATCCCAGGTTGGCCGTCGAGTACGTCTACCATTAAACCAGAATCATCGGCGATCGACCATTTGCCCGTTGCTTTTGCCACTTCAGACGCCTTCAAGCAAGCATTAGCAATAAAAGTTTCGCCTGTTTCCTCGATTTCCAACTCTTCCGGTTTTAGTTCCAATTCCCATCCCAAATCCTGAAGATAAACTTGCATTTCCTTGAGTTTACCCGGATTGCCCGTAGCTACAACTAGCAATTTGCGATCGGTCATTATTTCTGTTAAAACTTACCGATCCATATTAACAAACATATTGGGGAAATGGTTGCAACAAAATTCCCAAAATCTTATCAACATCTTGAATATAGTATTCAATCGGATCGATATAAACAATAGTTTCCTCCAAAATCAAGAATTTCCAGTTAGTTCCCGTCGTCACCGCGCCGTAAATGCGATCGACCTCAGTGTCTTGGTTTTGATTGAAACATTGGGCCGCTACCATTGCAGCCACGCATTGACCCAAACCGCCAATAATATCTTCTTTTTTTGCCTCAAAAATTGTTATAACCGGAGCACTGATGAACAATTGTTCTGAAGAACCGCTAATAATATAATCGCAAAATCCTTGCAAACCTCTTTCTGGATCGACAGTAAAATCCTTACCGGAAAAAAGAGAAACTCGTTTGTTTAACAATCGCCGAACTTCTGCTAATATCGGGGCAATCAAAAATTCTGAGCGAGCTTTTTCTGTGGAAATAAAAGTTGCTAGCGGTACATAATCAATCAGGATTGTTGTTAATATTTCGGATGGTGAGACGGGTTTTGTATCGGCAAATAAATTGCGAGTTTCATCTAAAATCAATCCAAAATCTTTTTTGACTTTCGCAAGGCTGAAATCGCTGTAAGCCATTTGCTTTTATCCTAAAATTAATCTGATATAGCAATAGTATTTCATTGTGAGTAATATTTTTTTTACCGCAGAGGCCGCAGAGGACGCAGAGAAAGAGAGATTTGAGATCGAGTCATCCGCGTTCATCTGCGTTTATCTGCGGTGGAAAAGTCCGATTAATTATGCGCCCAATTTTTCGCCCAGTTTAAGTTTTGCATGACTTCTTTCAATGTCGCTGCTTCTGAATACAGCCGCAACACGGGTTCTGTTCCGCTAAACCGAATTAACAGCCAACTTCCGTCAGCTAAACGGAATTTATATCCGTCCACTTTGTTGCAATCTACAACTGCTTTGCCGGCGATTTCTGTTAAGGGTTGATTTTGCAGCAGGGACAGCAAACGCGACCTTTCTTCCATGTTTGCTAGGTGCAAGTCTATTCTGTCATACGCTGAAGTAAAGCTTGTTTCTTGTTGCAGTCGGCTGTAAATTTCGCTTAAGTCTTCCCCGGATTTGACCACTGCTTCTAATAAGTACAGGGCTGACAGTAAAGCATCTCGTTCGGGAATGTGCGTACCGTAGCCAATTCCTCCCGATTCTTCGCCGCCGACTAAGACTTGGGTGGTCAACATTCGATCGGCTATATACTTGTAACCGATCGGCGTTTCAAATAATGGCAAGTCGTACAGCTTGGCAATTTTGGGAATTATGTCTGAACCGCTGACTGTTTTGATGACTTCCCCGGTCAAGCCGCGCCGTTTTGCTAAATGTTCGATTAAGATGGGAACTAGGATTTGTGAACTGAGGAAGTTGCCGCTAGAGTCAACGGCTGCAATTCGATCGCTATCTCCGTCAAATACAAATCCGATTGACAAACCAGAACTTTTTCGCTGGTGAGTACGCATCACCCGAAATAACTGCGACAGGTAGCGCGGCAAAGGTTCGGGTGCACCGCCACCAAACAGCGGATCTCGATCGCTGTTGACTTCGTGCACTGTTTCTTCTAAAATTTGAGCTAATCCTCCGGCGGCGGCCCCGTGCATTACATCTACAAATACTGTAATTTTGCCGCTGGCGATCGCTTCTTTAATCGCCTCAATATCTACCGTTTCCCGCAAGGTTTTGCAGTAAGCCGGCCAAGGATTGAAATTCTCCAATTTGCCGGGAGTTGCTGAAAGTGCCGCCGGATTTTCGAGTTTTGCTTCTATCTGTTGAGTAACTTCGGGCGAAACTGAACCGCCAAATCCGCCCTTGACTTTTAACCCTAAATATGCACCGGGATTGTGGCTGGCTGTCAGGACGATCGCACCCAAAGCATTTAATTGTTTGGCAGCTAAACTGAAAGCTGGAGTGGGGGCGTAGGATTCGCTCAGGAGCACGTCAAATCCTGCGTTTTGGATGGCAACAGCCGCTGTGAAGGCAAATTCTTCAGCCAGAAATCGGCGGTCGTGACCGACAATTACGGTACCGCTGCTGCCATCGCTGCCGCCGGTTTGTGCGAGAACTTGTGCCGCTAGGGGAGCGACTAACGCTACGCGATCGAATGTAAAATCGTCAGCAATGATGCCGCGCCAGCCATCTGTACCGAATTTAATAGGATTCATTTAGTCACAAGTCATGAGTCACCCGTCTATTTTATGGGTTTATCAGTCGATCGTCATCTGATTTTAGATTTTAGATTTTAGATTGCGACTGCGGATGAATCTGGGGGCTAATGACCAAATTGCTCGATCGCTAGCCACCTGGAAAAAGTGATTGACTAATGACTAATGACTAATGACTAATGACTAATGACTAATGACTAATGACTAATGACTAAAAGAATGCCGGTTGGTGGCGGATCAAATTCAGGAATTCTTCACGAGTTTTCTGTTCTTCTTGGAACACGCCCAACATTGCACTTGTAACCGTCCAAGCACCGGGTTTTTGCACACCCCGCATCGTCATGCACATATGGCTGGCTTCCATTACCACAGCTACTCCCTTCGGTTCCAATATTGTCTGAACTGCTTCGGCAATTTGGCGCGTCAAACGTTCTTGCACCTGCAACCGGCGGCTATACATCTCGGAAATTCGGGCTAATTTGCTCAATCCCACTACTTTTTGGTTAGGAATGTAAGCAATGTGAACTCTGCCCATAAACGGCAGCATATGGTGTTCGCACATACTGAATACGCTGATGTCTCGCACCAGTACCATTTCGTTGTGACCTTCGTCAAAGATAGCGCCGTTGAGGAGTTCTTCGAGGGATTGACTATAACCACTGGTGAGAAACCGCATTGCTTCTGCTACCCGTTTTGGGGTTTTGAGCAATCCTTCGCGTTCGGGGTCTTCTCCTACTCCCAGCAGTATTGTGCGAACGGCCTCCATCATTTCTTCTTGGCCTACTTCTGAGGGTTTGGGCACGCTGGATTCTTGACCGTTCGAGGAATTGCGATCGGGTCGAGTGGGGATGCGCGGGGAGTTATTATCTGCGGTTTGTAACAGTTTCATGCTGTCAGTCGAGAGTGAGTTCGAGCCATTGGAATCGGTGGAAGATGCAATTGTCATAACAAGTTGGTGTGAGGGTGAATCGATTTTCGATTTTCGATTTTAGATTTTCGATTGGGGGATATATAGCCTTTCTCAAAAAGGTGAGGTACGAATTTTGACCTGAAAAGCTTGACCTTACAGGGTTTCTGTATACCTCATTTATCTGAGAACCGCTATAGCTAGAGATTCAAAGATTGTTGAATTCGAGAAAAATCCAGCAGTCTAAAATCTCAAGTTCACAAAACTCCTGCGTTGGACATGAGCGTGATTTCTTCAATTACTGCACTCGCTGGCAACTGAACTGCGTGCAGAATTGATTGGGCGACGATTTCTGGGGTTAACATGGCGGTGCGATCGAAGTCGGCGTCCACGGTGTCTGTGTCCCACAGGGGAGTGTTGACAGAACCGGGACAGATTGCTGTTACGCGAATTCCGTGAGCCCGTTCTTCGGCGGCTAAGGTTTTAGACAAAGCCATGAGACCAAATTTGCTAACGCAGTAGGCTCCCCAGTTGGGGAAGGCTTGGGTGCCGGCGATCGAGGAAACGTTGATGATGATTCCCGATCGGCGATCGCGCATGGAGGGCAAAACTCCTAAAATGCACTGCCAAACGCTAGTTAGATTGAGGTCTAGAACGCTCTGCCAGTCGGTTAGGGACGTTTCCGTCAAGGAGCCGGTGTAGCCCATGCCAGCGCTGTTTACCAGGATATCTACGGAACCCAATTGAGCTGCGATCGCGCTGATGCTGCTTTGCACTTGCTCAATTTTTGCCAAGTCTAAGGGATAAGCTTCTGCTTTCACTCCGACTTTTCGGGCTGCTGCGGCAACGGCTTCTAAGTTTTCCGACTCTCGGCTAACTAAGGCCAGATTTATGCCCTCGGCGGCGAACGCTAGAGCCGTCGCTTTGCCAATACCGCTGCTGGCTCCGGTAATCAGAGCCTGCTTTGTTGTTGGATGGTTCATTCAGTGTCCTAATACTTTCGCTCGGCAACTCCCTACAGCGTTGCAGCCTTCTTCGGCAAATTAGACAACTGTCTGCTGCGGGTGATAACAGTTAATTATGAGATAAACATTAAGAACTGTTAAGCCGTGTCACCTGAGAAATTATAACACTGCTGACAGATCCGCAGAATAATGAGGTGTGAGTTATGAGTTTAAAGTAAAAGATTTTCAACTCATAACTCACAGCTCTGAATCGAGCGGCTCAAGCCGCAATTTCAGTGAATACACCGATGTGACGAAACTTTTGATACCGGAGTTCGCGTCGCTGCTGACCC
Source organism: Microcoleus sp. B5-D4 (assembly GCF_036705145.1). Taxonomy (NCBI): domain Bacteria; kingdom Bacillati; phylum Cyanobacteriota; class Cyanophyceae; order Oscillatoriales; family Microcoleaceae; genus Microcoleus; species Microcoleus sp. B5-D4. The sequence goes on from NZ_JAUBTV010000036.1 coordinate 21,655, forward strand.
GTAAGCTGGGTTAGTTCTGCTAAGTTTTCTAACAAAGCTTGTTTGAGTATGGAAGCGGCTTTGAGGGGATTCGAGTGAGCGCCACCGATCGGCTCTGGTACTATTTGATCGAGAACGCCGAGGTTTTTCAAATCCCAGGAAGTGATTTTCAGGGCTTCTGCAGCCAAGTTAGCTTTGCCAGAGTCTTTCCAGAGAATGGCGGCACAAGCTTCGGGGGTGGCGACGGTGTAGACGGAATGTTCCAGCATCAACAGCCGCTCGCCGACACCGATACCCAATGCGCCGCCGGAACCGCCTTCGCCGATGACGGTGCAGATGATGGGAACGTCGAGGCGAAACATTTCTCGGAGGTTACAGGCGATCGCCTCTCCCTGTCCGAGCTGTTCTGCTTCTAAGCCCGCCCAAGCCCCCGGAGTGTCGATAAACGTGAAAATTGGCATTCCGAAGCGATCGGCGTGTTCCATCAACCGCAGGGCTTTGCGATAGCCACCGGGAGCCGCCATGCCGAAGTTGCGGGCGATATTGTCTTTTGTGTCGCGTCCTTTTTGATGGCCGATGATGACTGTGGGACGCCCGTCTATGCGGGCAATTCCACCGACGAGGGCCGGGTCGTCTCCGCCGCGCCGATCGCCGTGAAGCTCGATCCACTCGTCGCTAATTGCCTGAATGTAATCGAGGGTGCTGGGGCGGCGCGGGTGACGGGCGAGTTGCAGTCGCTGCATGGGGGACAAGCTGCTGAAAATTTCTTGTCGCAGTTGGGCTGAGCGAGCCTCGAGTTTGCGAATTTCGTCGGTGACATCGACGCTGTTTTCTGCGGCGAGTTCGCGAATCTGGTGAATTCGGGTTTCGAGTTCGGCCAGGGGCTTTTCAAAATCTAAGAGTAAGGGTTTACGGTCTGGGTTTGGCACGCTGATAATTTCTATAAGGTTTTGTCAGGTTTTGTCAGGTTTTGTCGATCGACTATTTTCCGATCCTACCCTGTCAGGGGATGCTGAAAAAGAGAGGAAATTTGGAAATTTTGAGTTTTAAATTTTGTATGATATCCAACTCGGTCACATCATCATTATCATATAGCGCGAGCTTCCCGATCGCGCTGCACTCCTCCAAATATTATTCCGATGCCAAAGAAAAAGTCAACTATTAAATTTTCAAATTTAACAGTTGACTTTTAACATCAAACTGACATTAATAAAGGTCTGAAACCGTGCTTGACAGAAATATGACCGATTTGCTCCATCTTTTCCACAGTAATTTGATTCCGTCCCCAAGAAAAATTGGTATACATTTTTTCAAATTCCAGTAGCATTGATTCAGCAAAACAGGCAAACAACTGTCGGCCCGGCACATCCATATTGACAATCTTCATGATTTTCCACTCAATATCGAGGGAATGCTCCACAATGCCGCCATTGAGTACGTAAATTCCGGGATGCTGAACCTGAGTTGCCAAATTTTTCGGATAGCCACCGTCAATCAATAAACATGGTTGCTTCAATGTCTTAGGGTCAATTTCTACTCCCTTGGGCATACTGGCTACCCAGACTACAATATCCGCTTGGGGCAGGGCTTCTTCCAAGTCCATAATTTTCCCTCGACCCAATTCTGATTGCAAATCTTGCAATCGTTCTTTGTCGCGGGCGATGAGCAACAATTCTGCTACATTTGTTTTAACATTGAGCCAGCGACACACAGCACTGCCAATATCGCCAGTAGCACCACAAACGGCTACCGTGGCTTTTGAAAGTTCAATCCCCAATTTAGGGGCTGCTTCTTCTACTTGGCGGCAGAGGATGTAAGCTGTGTGAGTGTTACCAGTGGTGAAGCGTTCAAACTCCAACTTGAGATTGCGAATTTGCTTAATTTGCTGCAAGTTGAAAGTCTCAAAAATGATCGAAGAAAAGCCGCCTAAAGCCGTGATGTTAATCCCGTTTTTTTGAGCGTGTGCCATTGCATTAAGGATTTTGCGAGTGGCTGCTTTTATCCGGCGAGTGGCTAGCATTTCTGGCAGAAAACAGGACTCCACATAGCGGCCTTCTATTTTTTGTCCAGTGATGCTTGTTACCGTGATCTGATCAACTATTTGGGGCGGTGCGCTGCACCAAAAATCTAGACCTTGATCGGCATATTCTGGATAGCCCAGCTCGTTAGCTACTGATTGGGCGTGTTCTAAGCTGGTTAAGTGACCGATTAGACCAAACATTAAGTTGTCAAATGAAGGAAGATTGAAGATGGAAGATGAAAGATGGAATATGGAAGATGGGAAAATTAAAAATATATATTTTAAAATGAGGTATCCCATTTTTAATTTTTAATTTTTAATTTTTTTCCCATTCCTTATTTCCAAATTAACTAGGCTGCGAGGCCTTGTGCTGACATCCGCATGATATCGCGGTTGTTAAAGCCTATGTTGCCTAGGGCTTCGCCGTAGGCAATCATAAAGTCTTCGATTAAAGCGTCTTTTTCCATTCCCAAAACGCGGGCATCGTCTGCGACAGAGTTTAGCAGTCTCCAGATGATGGGCAGGTTTTGGCGGTTGGCAGCTTCGAGTTCGGCTTTGGATTCCTCAAAGTGAGCTTGCAGCCAGACTTCCCCAAAGTTGAGGTGGGTGTATTCTTCTTTGACGACGCCTTCGGTGATTTTGCGAGCAAAGTCATCGGCGACGGGGATGTAGATGTTGTAAGCTGCGATCGCAAAACACTCGATAATTAGCGATTGAATCAACAAGCAAGTTACAATCTGACCTTGGGCCGCAGCCGTCTGGAAGTTTTTGTGCAATTCCGAAAAGAACTGCTTGGCAAATGCCATGTCCGGCGTGACTTTAAGATTCCGGCCACAAGCTTGGAAGCCTTTCATGTGGCGGTTCTCCATCTTGGACAAGCCAACTAACTCTGCTTTTTTGTCCGCCAACAGTTCGGCCAGTGTCAGGTAATTATCGTGAGCTTCTTGTTCGCCTTCAATCACAATGGCGTTGATGCGGCTGTAAGCATCTTTGTAAGTTTCGGTTTGAAAGTCAATTGTTGGGCTGGCCTCAAGCTGGGGCATAGATATGTAGTCTCCTTATATAAGCTTGCGGGATGTTGGGAAACCCCTTTAAAATGGGGGGTCAGTGACAGTACACTTTACCTATTTTGAACGCACCCCATCTAAATCACAGATTATAGCTGAGGATGCTTTCGACAAAGAACTTTTCTTTGACGTTCCGGGAAAAACTGGCGTCAAGCGTGCGTGTTTGCCGGACTTTTGCCGTCGAACACTCCAGAAAGACTATCGCTAGAATGCTATCTATTTACTAATTACTTGAATTAGTCGTTAGTCGATCTTTTGCCCGGAAATAGATGATAGAAATACGGTCTATGTCTCCACCTTTCAGGGTTTTACAGTACCAACTCTATCTATAACATTATATCCTAATCACAACTTCCTCCCTAGGTACTCCTTCTTTCCCTCTACTACTATTATGTTCTTGTATGGGAATCTGGGATGCGATCGGGTTGGAGAACGTCACAGGCTTATTATTTTAGGTTAATTCACAAATTTATGGGTAAATCCTTTGACAGGTCTCAGGCGCTGGAACTGCTGAGTTTTATTTTGTTGCTGGCGGGTGCTGCGCTGGTGCTGCTGCCACTGGCTGCTGTATTCTTGGTTTCAATATCACCATCGGGTGTCGGTGTCAAGGCCACAGGCCTGACTTTTGCAAACTATCAGGAGGCTTGGCGACGGGGCAATTTTTTGTTGGCATTCCTTAATTCTACTCTAGTGGCGATCGCAGTGACGGGTTTTCAGGTGGTGACTTCTGCTTTGGCCGGTTATGCTTTGGCCAGGCTAAAGTTTCGGGGGCGACAGGCCCTAGTTTTGGGGGTTTTGGCGACGCTGGTAATTCCGTTTCAGCTTTTGGTGATTCCGATTTTTTTGGTTTTGAAGTGGGGCCATCTACTGAATACCTACGGGGCGCTGATTTTGCCGACGGCGGCTAACGGTTTTGGGATTTTTTTGCTGCGCCAGTATTTTATGACTGTTCCGGTGGAGTTGGAGGAGGCGGCAATGCTGGATGGGGCTAACCGCTGGCAAGTGTTGTGGCAGGTGATGTTACCTTTGGCCCGCCCTGCTTTGGTGACGCTGTTTTTGTTTACGTTTATCGGGGAGTGGAATGATTTGTTTAAGCCGCTGGTGTTTACGACGCGGCCGGAGTTGCGGACTGTGCAGTTGGTTCTGGCTGAGTTTCAGGAACAGTTTACTAGCAGTTGGCAGTTGTTGATGGCGGCGGTGGTAATTGGAACTGTACCGGTGGTGTTGCTGTTTTTGGCCGGTCAACGGCAGTTTATACGGGGGATTGCGGCGACGGGGATTAAGAATTGAGGTGGAGATGCTTGGCAATTAAGTTTGTAGTCATTTGTTGAACCATTCTCTAGAACAGGCAAGATGCCTGTTCCACAAATACTAAATATTCTTGTGGAACAGGCATCTTGCCTGTTGCTGACATTGGTGCGAAGTCAACTCCAAGCGGACTAAGAGATAAAGGGGATATCAAAGCTGTATTATCTGAATCTATGCAAAAGCTCGGTTTGTTTTTATTTCTCCTATCTTTTCTGCCCTGGCTGGCAATCTTATTTGTTGTGCCGTTCCTGCCGCTGGACATTACCCAAAAAACTACTTTATCTGTCGTTCTAGCTGTTGGGGCGGAAGTTTGTTTTTGGATTAGCGTAGTGCTGTTGGGGAAAGAAGTAGTTACCAAATATCGGCGTTATTTGCATCCGCGATATCTTTGGAAAAAAATCAGAAATTTTAACCGCAGATGAACAGGGTTCGACGCCGATAATGAGCCGGGAGATTGGCGTTTATCTGCGGTCAAGGTTGAGCTATTCGCTGAAAATTTGCAAGCGAATAGAGCGTTCTCCGTCTCCGAAATCCACTTCAATCTTTTCTCCCGAAAGACTGTCCAAGCATCCCAAAAGCAATCGCAGATTGGGTGTGCTTGCTCCTGTATCCACGTACAATCTATCGGCCAAACTGCCTAAACGCTTCCAAATTGTGTAGAGTTTGACTACTGTTTGTTCAAGCTGTGCGGCTTGTTTTACAACGTCGGCGGTGGTTCCCAAACAGCCTACTCGCAAAGATTCTTCTAAGGCCATTTCCATGTCTAAGTGAGACTGATTGAGAGCTTGCACTTGGGCGGCGGCGTCGAGATATTTTGATAAGTTCTTGGCGTCGGAAGTTAGCTGTTTGACAGTATCTACGTCGGGATTTTCTGCTACTTCTTTTTGAATTTCGCTTTGGTGAGAGGGGGAGAGTTTCTCCATTTCTTTGACTAAAGGAGCGAGGTAGCGGGAAGGTAGAGAACCTGTAGATGCTTTTTCTTTGACTTCTTCTGGCAATAAATCTGAGTTCATTGCCATCCATTCGTCGGATAGTTGTTTGACTTCGCGGCGGGTGATGCGATCGCCATTTGCTGCTGCATCTGTTACCATTTGCTGGACTTCGGGAGATGCTTTGGCGGTTTCTACAAAGGCTCTTTTGCTGAAGTTTCTAATGGAATTTGGGTCTAAATCTCCTTGCTGGATCAGAGTATCGGCACTATTAGCTAATTCTATCAAAGAATAGGCTTGACTTTTGCCAATTTCTCTTTCTTTGAGCCAGTTCAAAAAGCCTGTACCGCGTCCTTCGCCGCCTTTTTTTTCTCTGTCTCTAACTGTTCGGAGAATGCGTCCCCGCCAAATGTCGGTTTGCAAGTCGAAGCGATCGCACACTTTCCAGGCATTGTCAACCTGATTGTCAAAATCAAAGTCTGGTATTTGTTCGTCTTCGGGGTCTGGCAATTGGAAATTGATATCGGTAAAGCCGTTGAGGGCTTCTGCAAGTTCTGCGGGATTTAGGGGGACTTCAGCCATTAGGAAAAATTTGGGTAGTGCAACAGCCGGTTGAATTGGGAACTTGCACGGGTTGACAGTTGAGACGCTATATGTAGCGGTAAGGTAGGCAAAATTTACCTACTAATAGAGTTTTTGTGCAAGTCATATCATTATTGCACGATGGGGTGCGATCGGCGAAAAGATACCCAAAAAGACTCCGGGCACGCCCCTGGTGGGACTTGATGCGAGTGCTGGCTGTGGGGAGATTCAGTTAAAGTGAATGAGGATATTATAGGATGGGATTACCTACTGTACTCGATCGCCAAGTTTGGGAGTATGTTGGTCAGCATGACTATAATTTAAGTAGCTGAAAACTCAAGTTGATTTATGCCAGCTAAAGATATCTACCACAACGAAGTTAAAAATGCCTTACTCAAAGACGGTTGGACAATTACGGCCGATCCATACTTTATTAAATATGAGGATGCCGAGTTATATGCTGATTTAGCAGCAGAAAAGCCGATTGCAGCACAACGTCATGGACAAAAGATAGTTGTTGAAATTAAGAGCTTTATTGGGCGATCGCTAATGTATGATTTTCACGGCGCACTCGGTCAATATATGGTATACAGAAATCTCATTCAACTCACAGAGCCAGAATACAAGCTCTATTTAGCAATTGACGATGTTGTCTACAAAAACTTTTTTCAACGCAAGTCTATACAATTAATTACTAATGAAAACAAGCTTTTGTTAATGGTAGTTGAAATGGAAAAGGAGGAAATCCTGCAATGGATCAACTAAAATACTATCGGAGTACGATCGAAAAAATATTGACTGAATATTATGAACTCGGCGTCAAGGGAGGGATGGCGATAGATGAATTAGAGACAGACAGCCGCCTTGCATTTGACGAAAAACGAGATCAATATCTGTGGTTTCGCTCTGGTTGGGAGGAAAAAAAACGGATATGCCACATTACGATGTATCTTCGTATTAAAGATGGCAAAATTTGGGTTGAAGAAGATTGGACAGATTTGTGTGTAGTTGATGATTTACTAGCAGCAGGAATTCCTAAAAGCGATATTGTTTTAGGGTTTCACAATCCCTATAAACGCAAATTTACGGAGTTTGCTGTTGGTTGATGCAATAAGTGCGATCGTCCGAGAGGATAAGCTGGGGGGCGATCGCTATTTTCTGATGCTAAAATGGAGAACAATCGAATAAATAAAGTAAAAATATGACAATTTACGATCTAACTTCGGCTAAAATTAGCCAACTGCCAGAGTCACTTGTTCAAGAAGTGAATGATTTCATAGACTTTTTGCTCCTCAAATATAACAGTGAATTGCCACAGTTCACTGAATCAGACTTTTCTGACTATTTAAATGATTTAGAAGCCTAAGAAGAAAAGTTAGCACGAGGAGAAATTCAATGGTAGGGGCTTCATCAGTAAATGTAACTTATACCAGAGGAGATGTGATTTTGTGCGATTTGAATCCGGTAGTTGGTACAGAGCAAGCTGGCATAAGATAGGAATTTCGCTAGTTTCAGCTACTGTTATGTGGGTTGGATGAGAGCTAAGTGCTGTTGATTGTACTCTCTTGCTTTGTTATAGTCTCCTACAGCAGAGAAAGCTTTGCATAAATTAAGTAACGTTCGCTCTTGGGCCGAGCGTTGTCCGATTTCCCGTACAATAGTTAAACTGTGTTGGTAATAGTTGATGGATTGAGGATATTTTCCTAGCGAATAGTAAGCAACTCCCAGATTTAACAGTGCGGTTCCCTCACCGTTGCGATCGCCGATTTCTCTTGCAATGGTTAAACTTTGTTGGAGATAGTGGATGGCTTGGGAATAATCTCCTAACAAATTGTAAGCATTGCCCAGATTTCCCTGTGCGCGTCCCTCACCGTTGCGATTTCCGATTTCCCTTGCAATGGTTAAACTTTCTTGGAGATAGTAGATGGCTTGGGAATAGTCTCCTAGCAGACCATAAGCAAGTCCTAGATTTCCCAGGACAGTTCCCTCACCGTTGCGACTGCCAATTTCCTGAACAATGGTTAAACTCTGCTGGAGATAGTCTATGGCTTGGAGATATTGTCCTAGCCCATAGTAAGCATTGCCCAAATTTCCCAGTGCGTTTCCCTCACCGCTGCGATTTCCGAACTCCCGTGCTATGGTTAAATGCTGCTGGTGAAAGTCGATGGCTTGAGGATAATTTCCTAGCGAATCGTAAGCAACTCCCAGATTTCCCAATGCGCGTCCCTCACCGTTGCGATCGCCGATTTCCCGTGCAATAGTTAAACTCTGTTGGTGATAGTCAATGGCTTGGAGATAATTTCCTAGCGAATTGTAAGCATTACCCAGATTTCCCAGTGCGATTTCCTCACCTTCGCGATTTCCAATCTCCCGTGCAATGGTTAAACTCTGTTGATGATAGTCAATTGCTGCGAGATATTTTCCTAGCCCATCGCAAGCATTACCCAAATTGCCCAGTGCGTTTCCCTCACCTTTGCGATCGGCAATTTGCTGAAAAATGGTTAAACCCTGTTGGTAATAGTCGATAGCTTGGAGATAATTTCCTAGCGAATTGTAAGCATTGCCTAGATTTACTAGCGCGTTTCCCTCACATTCGCGATTTCCAATCTCCCGTGCAATGGTTAAACTCTGTTGATGATAGTCAATTGCTGCGAGATAATTTCCTAGCGAACGGTAAGATCCTCCCAGATTCCCCAGTGCGCGGCCCTCACCTTTGCGATCGGCAATTTTCCTAAAAATGGTTAAACCATGTTGGTAATAGTCAATAGCTTGGGTATAATTTCCTAGCGCATCGTAAGCATTGCCTAGATTTGCGAGAAAAACAGCATCCAGATTAGAGCTTAATTTGCCCAAAAGTTGCTTATAAACCTCAATCAGTTCCTTATAGTAGCCCCAGAGTGATAATTGATGGTGCAATTCCTCTTTGGTAGGTGTATCTAGTCGAATTGATATAATTTTGCTATTTCGCATCCAATCTTCTACCTTACCCAGATGATGAAAGGTTTCCAAATACCCCCGCACCTTATCCAAATTAGTAGCATCTGACTTCGGTTTGTAATCCGTGAGCCACTGTACAACTGCTCTGTACTGAAGCCGCTGCTCGCGAGTAGGAAAATCGGCACGGAGATTATTAGAATTGATTCCTAACTGTTCCAAAACCTCCTCTCCAGATGGTGTCAGATTATTTGTCATGGTTAATTTCTCTAATTTGTTCAGTTTTCTGGTAGCTGTAATCGGTGAGCGATCGCCACACTGCGAATCAAATTATGTTGTCCCACCAGCCGATTATCTTCATCATCAATTCCTCCATCTTCAACTAAATACCGAGCGCGCAAAGTTTGCATTGCTGCTTTTTGCTGTTCTTCAGTGTAACCCTCGTCTTCTAAATTAATCACCCACCATTTTTCTTTCACTTCGCCGCGATATATTGAGGCAGTACAAAACAAAAGATAAGCATCGTAAACATCATTTTTTAACCGTTCAAATGTCTTTTCAATCCGTTCCTTGACTTTCCACCGCAAGACGGTATTATATGAGGCTAACTCCCACCTATCCTCATCTCCTTGAACTATTTCTTGATTCCGAGCTTCCTCAAGAGCCTCTTTTACTTCTTCAATGTAACGACTATTATCTTTCCAGTAAGACCTGACTTTCCCACCATAGGAACCCTTAATTTCTCCGGCGATTGTCCGCAAGGCTAAAGGATGCCCGTCATAAACTTCCCCAATTACTCGCAGGGGACTATGCGGTAATTCCAAATCGCCATCTAGTTCAGCTTTTTGAAATAAAGCCACCTGCTCAGGTACTTCTAATCCTTTCAAAAGTTGGCAATACCAAAGATTTTTGTAGCGATCGCACTCCGCCATCTCAAACTTAGTTGGCAAATCCTGAGATGTAAGAATGAAGCGACTTTGACAAGATGATTCTGCCAACAAACTCACAAAAAACTTACCCCACCACTCATCAGCAAAATCACCCCAGCCATCCTCTTCATTTCCTGTCAATAGGTACTCAACAGAATCTATGAGGATTAAATACCGATTTTCCCGCAAGCGTTTGACTAATCGCTGTAACAGTTGCTCTGGTTTGCGCTCCTCCTTTGGGACAGTTTCCCTCCACTTTTCCAGCCATTGCAGCGCCACACTGGCAAAATCTGAAGCTTTTTTATCATCTTCAAAATTATCCCTGTGTTCAGTCCAATCTCCTCGCAATTCCTCTACTATTCGCTCTGCAAAAGCAGTTTTACCAATTCCTGTAAGTCCTAGGACGAGCAACAACCGACATGAGCTGCGAAGTTTATCAGTTAGTTCTGCAAGAATTTTCTCTCGACCTACCCAGGAAGAGTCATAGACAGAAAAATTCATTAAAGCAAGTGGCTGTTCCGAAAGAGCGTCATCTTCTGACTGGACTGACTTGATTTCTTGCTTATCTAAGTTCAATTTTTCACAAATCCGTTCAAAAGTCGATACAAATACAGGCTTACTATTAATGAAGTTGCTGACGGTGGATAAAGCTATCCCCAAATGTGCTGCTAAGTCCCCCTGAGTCAAAAACCCATTGCGTTCAATGGCTGATATAACTTGCTGCTTGCGATCTGGGTTAATTTTGACGGATCTTGTCATGGCTCATCCCACAAGATTTACTTATTTATAAAATTACACAGTTGGTACTGATAATTCCGCATATTTGGACAAAACGATCGCGTCACAAATCAGTTGCGAACTCAGTTATCAAGTCAGATATTCCTCAGATTCGACCTCACTCAGACTTTTCAGACTATTGGAGTGTAGAGTTTTACAGGACAAATAACTCCATGTCTCAAACACAACCCACGACTTACACGAGCGAACCAATCATTTCTATACCAACTCATATCGAACCAAATCTGCCACCGCAATCTTATACAGGCAGTGTACCTGAAACCTTCTTAGCGATCGCAATCCTGATCCGCTCAATTGCACTACTAATTCATGTACTAAAGTCAGGTTCTAAGAAGTAGTACCCGTCATCTGGGAAAGAATGTCGCATCTCCTACTTATGGGGATGCGACTTTCAGACAGAACAGACATACTCCGAGGCCTAGAAACCGGGTTTTTCAGCGAATCTGTGCGCCACAGCGAAGTATTCTCGCAAAAAACCCGGTTTCTGACCACCCGTGCGTCAGTCCTCAACTACTCGATCGCGCAGCTTACCGTCCAGATTTTCTCGGCGGTGTATCATCAGTCGATCGCTTCCGACGGATCAGCACGCTCATCACCTGCTTCGGATTAGCGGCACGCTGTACGGGACTCCAATCGCCCACTTCTGCAAATCCCAGTCGGTACAAAGTGAGTATGGTTTCCCTGACACCTTTGGGCGAACCGACAACCGTTAACAGCACCACTTCCTGTTCGCATACTGCTGCTGAGTCGTCATTTGGGCGATCGGACAAGTTGTCGTCAGGCACGAATTCCTGTGACATAATATGTTCTCCTGGTTTTGGGTTTTCTAGAAAAACCCAAAAACCCAGCCGCCCCGCATTTCAAGACATAGCAGGGCGGCTACAGAGGATGTTAAAATGCTCCGTTAGCCTCCAGACTGCTCGTACCAGTTTGGCGGTTATGCTGTCCATTGCTGTTCGTAGCAGCTTTGGGCAGTGCAACTAGATTTTTGGGCGACGCGGGCTGCCTCCTCTACAAGCAAGCAACCTCTCACTTCAAAGCGTAGCCGCAGATGGGGGCCGCCGTCAATCGATTTTAGATTTTAGATTTTAGATTTTAGATTTTAGATTTTGGATTTTGGATTGAAGAATTGATCCCCGGACTAATCTGGGGACTTTGGGGGTTTTGATGCGGGATTGGCGGGTTTTGGGCGATCGCACCAATTCTACTGACAAAACCATAGTATTTTCCACTTACCAACTACAACGGCGATACTTTGTCGCGTTCAATCTCCTCGTGGGGAGTCGTTTTGCCATTCAAAATTGTGCCATCATCGGGCAGATTTTGCGGTCGATCGCGCTTCTTAAAGCGATCGCGAGCCGAGACAACCACCACATACAGAACCGGCACCATAAACAAACTCAAGACAGTAGAAACAACCATCCCCCCCGCGATCGCATTCCCTAGCGATCGCCGGCTCGCTGCACCCGCACCTTCTGGGTTAATCAGAGGAGAAATACCCAAAACGAAAGCCAGAGAAGTCATCAAAATCGGTCGTAAACGCTCTTGAGAAGCCTCAACTGCCGCCTTAGCAATTGAATATCCCTGCTCCCGTAACTGGTTCGCAAACTCCACGATTAAAATCGCATTTTTACTAGCCAATCCAATCAACATCACCAAACCAATCTGGCAATAAACATCATTCGCCAAACCCCGCAACGACTGAGCTAAAAGAGCACCCAAAATCGCCAGAGGCACCGATAGCAAAATAATGAAAGGATCGACATAATTTTCGTACTGAGCCGCCAACACCAAGAACACAAAAATCAGCCCCAAACCGAAAATAATCGGTGCTTGACCGCCCGATTCAATTTCTTCTAAAGAACTCCCCGACCATTCATAGCCAAAACCAGAGGGTAAAACTTCAGCCGACACCTTTTCCATCGATTTTAGCGCCTGTCCCGAACTCGCTCCCGGAGCCGGAGAGCCAGTAATTTCAATTGACCTATACAAATTGTAGTGGTTAACAGTTTGAGCTCCCACCACCGGAGTGATCTTCACCAAATTGCTCAAAGAAACCATTTCATTCTTTCCAGAACGCACATACAATTTTCCAATATCTTCAGGGTTATCACGAAACTGTTTATCCGCCTGAACATACACCCGATAATTGCGCTGCTGGAGGTTAAAATCGTTCACATACTGAGCACCCAGAGCCGTTTGTAACGTACTGAAAACATCATTAATCGGAATATCTAGAGCTTTAGCTCGATTGCGGTCAACCTCCACAATTAACTGAGGTGTATTCGCCGCAAACGTACTAAATACCGCTTGCAATCCCGGTGTCTGATTTGCCTGCTTCAAAATCCCGCCCATAGTCTGGACTAAGCCATCTAAACCGCTGTTACCTTTGCGGTCTTGCAATTGAAATTGGAAACCCCCAAATTGACCTAAACCTTGAATAGCCGGCGGATTCACAGGGAAAATTCTAGCTTCGGGAATCGAGAAAAACTTACCCCGCAACTTACCAATAATCGCTTGTACAGTTTGATCTTCTCCGTGACGTTCATCCCAGGATTTAAGTGTAGTAAATATAATGCCTTGATTAGAAGTGCTACCGCTAAAACCAAATCCACCCACTGAAAAAGTCCCGACAACTTCAGGAAGTTTGAGGATTTCTTGTTCTACTTGATCCATTACTTTCTGAGTGTATTGCAGCGAAACACCTTGGGGCCCTTGAATAATTGTCATAAAATACCCCTGGTCTTCTTCCGGGATAAATGCTGTGGGCACTGATAAATAAAGCCAAGCTGTTACTCCCAGAGAAGCGATGAACACCAGGGTGACAATAGTCTTAATTCCTGTTAGAAATATTAAGGATTTCCGATATTGCCGCTGTACCCAATCGAGAACTCCATTAAATCGGTCAAAAACCCAACCCAGCGGGCCTCCAAACTTCGGACCTCGACGCAGTAATATAGCTGAAAGTGAGGGCGTAAGAGTAATCGCCATAAAGGTAGAAAGCAGGACTGAAAAAGCAATTGTCAGCGCAAATTGTTTATAAAGCGCTCCTGTAGTTCCGGGGAAAAATGCCACGGGCACGAACACTGCCATCAACACTAAAGAAGTCGCAATTACAGCGCTAAAAAGCTCCCGCATTGACTCAAAAGCCGCTTGGCGGGCATTCATCCCTTGGCGGATCAGCCGATCAATATTTTCTACTACAATGATAGCGTCATCAACCACTAATCCGGTCGCTAATGTCAGACCAAACAGAGATAAACTGTTAATCGTAAATCCGAAAACTTTGATAAAGGCAAACGTCCCTATCAAAGAAATTGGAATTGTGATGGTAGGAATAATAGTTGTGCGCCAGTCTTGCAAAAAAAGAAAAATTACTATCACCACTAGCAATACTGATTCAAATAATGTCTTGACTACTTCTGCCATCGACTCTTCTACAAACAAAGTCGTGTCCAGCGCTACTCTATGTATCAACCCCGGAGGGAAAGCAACAGCTAGTTTTTCCATTTCTTTTTTGACGGCATGGGCAACATTCAAAGCATTACTTCCAGGCAGTTGGTAAATCCCTAAACCTACTGCATCATTGCCTCGAAATCGCAGAAATGAGCTGTAATTCTCTGCCCCTAGTTCTGCTCTCCCCACATCTTTTAATTTAACTAACGTTCCATTTGTCTCTGTTTTGAGGACGATATCTTCAAATTCTGCTGGTTCTTTGAGGCGACTTTCAGCACGCAAGTCAATTTGATACATTTGTCCCTGTGGAGCAGGTTCTTGGCCAACTCTCCCAGCACCAACTTGCAAGTTTTGTTCGTTGAGAGCCCTCGTTACATCTTGCATTGTGAGACGGCGAGCTGCTAGTTTATTGGGGTCTATCCATAAACGCATTGCATAGCGTCTTTCCCCAAAAATTCGCACGTCGCCAACACCTTTTACCCGCTTTAAAGCATCTGCTAAATATAGGTCAGCGTAGTTGCTTAAAAATATGGTGTCGTATTCTTTATTTTCGGTAAATAAACCGATCGCTAATAGGAGACTGGTAGATTGTTTTGTAACTGTAACTCCTGTGCGCTGTACGGCATCTGGTAGCTGGGGTTGAGCAACTGCAACTCGATTTTGAACATCGACGCCGGCAATGTCTTTGTTGCGCGAGGAATCAAAGGTAGCTGTAATGGTGCTAGTGCCATCGTTACTACTACTGGAAGTTAGATATTTTAGTCCTTCAACGCCGTTTATTTGCCTTTCTAGGATGTTGGTAACTGCATTTTCGACAATTTCAGCACTCGCCCCGCTATAGTTAGCTGTGACGTTAATTTGGGTAGGGCTGATGTCGGGGAAGCGCTCGATCGGCAATGTGGGAATGCTGATTGCGCCTACCAAAACAATAATTAAGGCGCAGACGCTAGCAAAGACAGGTCGTTTAATAAAGAAATCTGCAAACATTATTTGGGTAATGGGTAGTTGTTAGTTGAGAATTGCTAATTCCTAATTGCAGGCACTTCAGTCAAAAATTAAAATAGCCCCCTTTTTTAGAGCGGAGCAATCAAGTAGTTTCGCGTAAGGTACGTAGTTGCGCTTTAGCACTCTTAATTAACCTATTAAGAGCGCTGAAGTGCAACAACACACCTTATTTTTGGCTTGCTAATGGTAATTTTTTCTCTGCTCCTTTCCCTTCCTCTTGAGCCATAATGGGAACCCCGTCTGTGAGGTTAAGGATGCCGGCAGTAACAATTTTTTCCCCGGCTTTCAAACCTTCGATAACTTGATAATTATTCCCCTCAATGGCTCCCAATTTCACGGCCTTTTGGCGCGCTACTAAAGGTGGCATTCCCGGTTTTGGCTGTTCCGGCTTTTGAGCTGTGAAGACAAAAGTTTGACCACCTAAGCGAGTGACTGCTGTGACTGGAACTAAAATTCCGGGGTTCTGTTTCCAGATGACTTTAGCTTTTACAAACTGGAGATTAAGCAGTTCGCCGCTGGGGTTGGGAAAGGTGGCTTTAGCTAAAATTGTTTGGGAATTGGCGCTGACGTTGGGGGAGATAAAACTGATTTGACCTTGGGCGATCGCCTTACCTTGAGCGTCGAGCATTTGTACTGGCAGCCCTAAGCGTAATTGAGGCATCCGTTCCAAAGGAATTGATAACCGCAAGTCTAGCAATTGGTTCTCTGTCAGGGTGGCAATGGCATCACCTTTTTGCAAGTAATCACCTACTTTCACTGGTATGTCGCCGATAACTCCCGCGAAGGGCGCGATGACCGCAGTTTCTTGTAGTTGTACTTCAAAGCCGCGCACTTGAGCGGCGGCCTCGGCAACTTGCGCTTGGGCTTGATCGAGCTGTTCTTGGCGCGTACCGTTGGCTAACTGCGCTAATCTGCTCTTGGCTTGTGCGACTTCTGCTTCGGCTTTGGCTATTTCCTCTGGGCGCGAACCGTTTTGCAATTGCCGCAAAGCTTGCCGCTGCTGTTGCAAGGCTGCTGTCCGGCGCTCGATCTCGGCTTGTCTGTTTTTTTGCCGCTGCTCGAACCGCCTTTGAGCTTCTCGGAGGTTGGCTTTGGCGGTGCCTTCTTTTTGCGTGTATTGTTCGAGGGTGTTCGCGGATTCTGCGCCTTCTTTTGCCAATGCCTGATATCTGGCAAGCTGCTGGCTGGCTAATTTTGCTTCGGCTGTGCTTGCTTCTATTTGCGCTCTTGCTTGGGCGATGTCTTCTAAAAGGCTACCTGTTTGGGCGTCGGCGAGGTCTGCTTCAGCTTGGGAAACACGGGCTTGGGCTTGACCAATTTCTTCTGGCCGAGAGCCCGATCGCAGTTGGGCGAGGTTGGCTTGGGCTTGGGCGACTTGGGCTTGAGCTTGGGCGATTTCTTCGGGCCTGGCTCCTGCTTGCAATTCGGCTAAATGGGATTGAGCGCGGATCAGGTTGGCTTGGGATTGCCTCAAGTCAGCTTGGGCGCTCTCGCTTTTCATGCGGGCGATGGCTTGCCCTTTGTTTATGAAGTCCCCGGATTTGACAAAAATCTCCGTGACTAGCCCTTCTACTTCGGGTTTGATTTCTACCGAACGCTTGGCTTCTAAGCTGCTGACAAATTCCGAAGAATCTTGGACTGAGCTGGTTTGTACGGCTGCCAGCTTGACTGGTATGCCTGGGGGTTGGGCTGCTGCTGCCGGTTGCTGTGCGCGATTCTGACCCGATTGCCACGAGTACCAGCCGAAACCGGCTGCGCCTGTGGCGATCGCGATCGTGGCAATTAGGGGCCAGCGCGATCGTTGTTTAGCAGGAGGGTGGGGGCGATCGGCAACGGGGGCCAAATCCTGCGGTCGATGTCTGTCTGCATCCGTTGGGTGCTGTTCCGGTTTAGCAACCGGTTCGGGGCGATCGGCAACGGTGGCAGAATCCTGCGGTCGATCGTTGTCTGCATCAGTTGGGTGCAGTTCCGGTGTGGGAGATTTTTGCTTTTCAGCTTCAACGACGGATTCTGGGGATTTAGAATAACTCATTGGCAGCACCACTTAGATTTTTTTTAACTTCTGACTGAGACTTGGGCGAAATCTTTGATTTTCCGGCGTTCCTCTCAAACATGGGGGAATAAGGACAAGCGATTTTAAACAGGATGGAATCGGGAAAGTAACTTTTTAATGGGGTTGGGGTATGTGCAGGGCTTTAGTCCGATCGCAGTTAGCGCTCGCGAGGGAGTGATTATTTTTAGGAAAGCTTCTTGTTATCTCTCAAAAGTTACGATGGCAGGGAAGATTACACATCCTTCTTATGACTCACCTGAGTGGGTGAGTTGGAAGGATTTTCCCTTGGAGTCAGCGGATTCAGCGGAGGTTGGGGAGTCACGAACTCCAGCGATCGCGCTTTTTTCCTTGGCTAGCTGCTCGGTTAACCACTCTATCTCTGACGCCAGCACTGACTTGCAGCGATCGCGAGAGGCGAATTGATAGTCGTCGGTTAGTGGATATTCGCTCTTGAGGCTTTCGATGTAGTCTTGTCGGGTGTAACAGGCTCGCAAGCGGTGTTCCAACAATTTCAGCCGTTCTGAGGGTTCTAAGTCGCCAAAAAAGAAAAACTTGATTTGGAACCGGGAACCACTGTTAACCCAGCTTTCTTGAGGGTGTTCGAGCATTTTTTGCCGCCAGAGTTCGCGCCCTTTGGGGGTAATTCCGTAGATTTTGCGCGGACAGCCCGCATCTCCGGCTTCTTCGGCTATTACCGAAATCTCCCCTCGCTCTTCCAAGCGCTTCAGCAGCGGGTAAATCGCTCCGTAGTTGACGCTGATGCAACTGCTCATAAACAGCTCCAGTTTTTGCTTTAACCGATAGCCGTGCAGGGGTTGCAACTGTAGCAGCCCAAGGGCTGATAATTCAAGCATTTATATCAATTTGATATTATAGTCTGCATTATATCACTATATCGGACTCAAGGGCGATCGGGTCAATAGCTAGTTTTAAAGAAATTTGATTCTTAATACACAGTTAATAAAATTTGTCAATACCCTTAAGATATATTATTTTCGGATCGGGAGAGGGCGATCGCTCGATCGGAAAAATTGGGTCTAAAACCCAAGATTAACGCCCTGTAATTACTTGAAATAGCCATCCAAAAAGCATCACACTCAAGAAAATCACGCCTCCGACAATTAATATCAAACCCAATAACAACGCCGCCACAAATAACCAATCGGCTTTTTTGCCTTGTTCAGGGGAACCTAAATGAGCATCCAGCAATTCTATATTTTTGACATTAGCTTTCCAAGCAACATCCAACAAATCTCCTGCTACCGGTACAGTACCAGCAACTGTATCAAATACGATATTAGTTGCCATTTTTACTAAAGTCTCTTGAGGCACTCCCATCTGAGCGGATTTAAAGACAACATATCCTGCAAAAATTGAACTAATTAAATCGCCGCCGCCCGGTATCAGTCCTAATATTGGATCGAGTCCAATGCGGTATTTTGTGCCGGGAATCGGAATTGCATTGTCTAGTAAATGGCTGATCCGGCGGAGTCGGCGCAAGGATGCAACATGAGATTGGCTGGGAGTATTTGGGGAGGAATTTTGTATAGGAGAACGTGACATTTAATTGCTCTCGATTGCGATATTAATGCTAGTTTATGATATTTATTGAAGCATACTCTAGTTGGGTCTCTATGCCTCAAGCAAGATTTTTAGTAATTTTAGCCGATCGACTTTGGTTGGTTTTGGAATGCACAGAAACCCGGTTTCTGTTCAAAACCGGGTTTCTTGCTTCTAGCTGGGGGCTTTTAGTTTAGCCTTTTATTTGTTGCCTTCTGTGAAGTCGGCGTCAATCACGTCGTCGCCGCCTCCAGTGGGGCCGCCGTCTCCATAGCCACCAGGGCCACCAGGGCCATCAGTGGGGCCGCCTGCTTGCTGGTACAGGTTGCTGCTGACAGCGTAGAATGCTTGCTGCAACTCTGTTGTTAGGGTTTTGATGCGATCGTCATCTTCACTCTCGATCGCGGATCGCAAGTCTTTAAGCAACCCTTCAATCTTAGTTTTGTCATCAGCGGGAACTTTATCGCCCAATTCTGCCAACTGCTTCTCGATTTGATAGGCTTGAGAATCAGCTTGGTTTTTGCGATCGATCCTTTCGCGACGTTCCTTGTCAGCAGAAGCATTCGATTCGGCTTCCCTCACCATGCGCTCAACTTCATTGCTGGGCAAAGTAGAAGCACCAGTAATGCTAATCGATTGCTCCTTACCAGTACCTTTATCCTTAGCAGCTACATTCAAAATACCGTTAGCATCGATATCGAAAGTAACTTCAATTTGAGGTACGCCACGGGGGGCTGGTGGAACTCCATCTAAGCGGAAGGTTCCCAAATCCTTGTTATCATTCGCCATTTCCCGTTCGCCTTGCAAAACGTGAATTTCCACGTTTGTTTGGCCGTCTACAGCAGTCGAGAAAGTTTCCGACTTCTTGGTAGGAATAGTGGTGTTGCGGGGAATGATTTTGGTCATCACGCCGCCCAAGGTTTCGACGCCGAGAGACAGCGGAGTAACGTCGAGCAACAAGATGTCTTTGACTTCGCCGGAGAGTACGCCGGCTTGAATTGCTGCACCGACTGCGACCACTTCGTCCGGGTTTACCGTTTGGTTGGGGTCTTTGCCAAGGAGTTTTTTGACCAGTTCTTGCACCGCTGGAATGCGCGTAGAACCACCAACTAAGACGACTTCATTAATTGCAGATTTGTCTAATTTGGCGTCGCGGATCGCATTTTCTACGGGGATGCGCGAGCGATCGATCAAATCTGAACAGAGTTCTTCAAACTTGCCCCGCGTCAAAGTCGTGTCCAAGTGTTTTGGCCCGTCTTGAGTCGCGGTAATAAACGGCAGGTTGATTTCTGCTTGGGTAACGCTCGAAAGCTCAATCTTGGCTTTTTCTGCGGCTTCCGTCAGGCGTTGCAGTGCTTGTTTGTCTTTGCGAAGGTCAATGCCTTCGGCTCTTTGGAATTCATTAGCGATGAAATCAACAATTTTTTTGTCGAAATCGTCACCGCCGAGGTGAGTGTCTCCAGAAGTTGCTAACACTTCAAACACGCCGTCGCCTACTTCAAGAATAGATACGTCGAAAGTACCGCCACCTAAGTCAAATACGAGGATGGTTTCGTTGCTCTTTTTATCTAATCCGTAAGCTAAAGCTGCTGCTGTAGGTTCGTTAATAATCCGCAGCACTTCAATCCCGGCAATTTTTCCCGCGTCTTTGGTAGCTTGGCGCTGGGAGTCGTTGAAGTAAGCGGGAACAGTAATTACTGCTTGGGTGACAGTTTCGCCGAGGTATTTGCTGGCGTCTTCTACGAGTTTGCGGAGAACTTGTGCAGAAATTTCTTCTGGGGCAAATTGCTTGCCGCGGGCGGGACAGTCTAGTTTGAGGCTGTTGCCGACTTTGAGGACTTTGTAGGAAACTTCAGTGGTTTCGTGGGTTACTTCATCAACCCGACGCCCGATAAACCGTTTTACTGAGTAAAAGGTGTTTTCGGCGTTCATCACGGCTTGACGCTTGGCGATTTGTCCGACAAGTTGATCGCCATTTTTAGCATATGCTACTACGGAAGGTGTGGTGCGACCCCCTTCGGCGTTGGCTATGACGGTGGGTTTGCCGCCTTCCATAACTGCGACGCAGGAGTTTGTCGTACCTAAGTCAATTCCAACTACTTTTCCCATAGGGGTGTTCCGGCTCCAATCTCTACAAAATTTTGGTTTTCTATCTGTGTGATAGTCTGGTTATTCAGGACTGCGATTTTACCTCGCGGTTTACGGGTAGTGAGTCCTGCTTTAATACAGTCTTCGATAGGGTGCTGATCTCTATACTGCGGGCGGTAGACCTTGCGATGAAGGGGTATTTACCGAACCTGTTGGGGGACGGTTGCATCCGTGAGGCTTGCACCGCTACAGTTGTTGACTGCTTTTCTTTACTCTTCCCAATGTACGGTGTGCGATGGATTCGGGTATTGTGGCAAACCGTATACGTTGTGTTGTATTTGCCGTCTTTGTTGTATAAATTTTGTTTGGTTGGTAGGGGCGATCGGTCGATCGGCTTCAAAATATAAACAGAATACCCCGATTCCTGACTTCTTTAAAAAGTCGGGAATCTAATAGCGATCGCATTTTAGGTTTAATTAGAGCGAGCTAGTCATCAAGTGCTTGTTTAAAGGTTTGAAGCCGGAGTAAAAGAGAAAGAGGTATCTCCGGCATTTCTCGAAATCCTGAATTTTCGTAAAACGTCTTGGCTGCTTCATCTATGGCATCAACTTTAACAGCATATACTCCTACTGTTTGAGATACATTTACTGCATTTTCTAATGCGTGAAATAGCAAACGCTTTCCTAGACCTCTTCCTTGCACAGAAAGATCGACGGCTAGCTTCCCAATCAGTATAATTGGAGTCGGATATCTGGGCAGCCTTTCCTGCAACTGGGCAGGTAAATCTTCAAAAGATAGTCCGCCTGTGCAGCAAGAATAATACCCAACTATCCTTTGACTGTCTTCAGATGAAACAGCAACAAAAGTTCTAGAAATCCCGTTTTTATCGTTTTTCAGAGCATACTGTTTCAGATATCGATCTAATTCAGGATTTCCCGATTGAAAAGGGTCTTTTCTGAGACTGCTGAGACTCCGTTCTATGGAATCTATAGGAGAGATAATCCAATTCACAATGATTTACTCTTGAGAACTCCTACATTCTTTGATTAATGCAATTAAACCTTCAGAAGGTTCTGGCGGATCTAACATCATATCTAACAAAAAATCCCAGTCGCGCTCGGACAGCTTCAAAACAGGGTTGCCAAAGGCTGCTGGGCCGTTGATCGTAGCATCTGCTTCGGCAATGAATTCGTCGAGGACAAATAGGTAAGCCCACCAAGAGAGTCTGGTTTCGGTACTGGTTTCGGTTTTGACGAGCGATCGCATTTTGCTATTTCCCCCGCTACTAAGATTGCTTTCCTGCTACTATTTTAACTCAAAAAGCCCAGCACATGGTATGGTGCGTCAGAGCCAAAAAACATTGTGAACTCCCAATAATCAATTCCTGACGCACCCTACAACTTTAATTGCTATTTTTTACCGATCAGCAGAGCTGCCGGAAAGTAACTCAGAGCGTCACCAATTGCCAAAGTACCGTTACTTTCTACCGCCTGATTTGTAATTGCATCTTTCCAAACCGACGGCATTTGTTCGGACAATTTCAAATTAGTATCTTTCCAGACTTGTTTGTCGATAGGCATTTCTTCCGGTTTGACAATCCCCGTCAAAAACCGGGGAGCAATGACAATAACGGTAGTCTCTCCAAAGCTTCTGGCAAAGGCAACAACATTATCTTTAAACGTGCCAACTGCTTCCAGGGGCAGATAATCGCCTGATTGAAAAACTTGCAAGTATTTTTTTCTCGCTTCTAGCGCTCTTGCCGTTAAAAACAACTTAATTCTCGCGTCTTCTCGCGTCGCAATCAAATCTTCAACCAGTTGCAAAATATCCGTCTGAGCTTGCTCTTTAATTTCCCGCAAAACCTCGATTCTGCGCTCAAAATCAACGGGACGGCGGTTATCGGGATCGACGTGGCTTAAATCCCAGAATTCCGTCCCTTGATAAATGTCGGGAACGCCGGGAGCCGTGATTTTCAGCAGCGTTTGAGATAAAGAATTGAAAATTCCGTAATTAGCTACTTTTTTACAGAAAGGTGTAAATTTGTTGAGAAACTGATTTTGTTCCGAAGGTTCGAGAACGGTATCGACAAAGGTCATAAAACCAGCTTCGTAATCGTTATCCGGTCTCAGCCAAGCCGTATAAACTTTGGCTTCACGGACAGCTTTGATCACATAATCTTTCAGGCGCTGGACATAATCAGTGTTTTCAATTCCCTCAAAGGGAAAACTGCCGAGCAGAGTTTGGTACAGGAAGTATTCGTCATTAGTATCTGGAACCATTCGATTCGCAAAGTTGACTTTCTTAGAAGAGTTTACCTCTCTCCAAGACCTGACTTGCTGTTCCCATTCATCGGGAATTTCTGACAAAACGTTAAGTCTGGCTCGCACATCTTCGCCGCGTTTGGTATCGTGGGTAGCTGTCGCATTCATTTTGTGCGGCCAAGCGGCTTGCTGCTGTTGGTTGAACTCGTGAAAATCTCCCAGCGACACGCCGAACTGGCTGGGATTTCCTCCCACTTCGTTGAGAGATAAAAGCCGATAGTAGACGTATAAAAGCGTGTCTTCAACGCCTTTTGCCATTAATGGGCCCGTCAACTGCTGGAGTTTCATTACAAAGTGCCGGCGCTGCTCTTTTTGTTCGGGTGTTAGGGTTTCTTCTTCTTCGAGCAACAGCACCGTTTCGATAAAATTAAGTTCCTTGAGGAGTCGCGGTACTTGTTGTTTGGCATGGGCGATCGCATATTTTACGTAAGTGCGATCGGACTCTCTCAAACCATCTTGATTGATGTAAGTTCGGTACACTGGAAAAATCGTCAAAACAGCCGCCAATGCTTTTTCCAAACCGGGACGAGTAAAGTCGTTTCCCTGTCTCGATTGACCGGAGATATTCTTCAAAAGTTGAGCTAGATTGTCTACATCTCCCGCCAAGTTTTTCTCAACAATCAGCCCTTTTTTATCTAAAAACAACTGTTCATAGGGAACATTCAATCGAGTAAATCTCTGATAGATTTCGGTAAATTGCTGCTCGCGATCGCACCGACAAAAAACGCCGTTTACATAATTCAAAAAGTCGTAGCCACTCGTTCCCTCAATCGGCCAATATGACGGCAAATCTTCTTCGTGTTCCAGAATCTTTTCAACAGTAATGTAAGTGTCTCCGACTTTCTCCCGGAGGCGTTTCAAATATTCTGTGGGGTCGTACAGTCCGTCGATGTGGTCGATTCTCAATCCGGTAAACTTGCCCTCATCAACCATGTCGAATATCAGAGCATGGTTTTTGTGAAAAACTTTAATCTCTTCAACTTTTACCGAAATAAGTTCGTTGACCGTAAAAAACCTTCGGTAGTTAATTTCTTCTGCCCCCACTTTCCAGAAAGACAGACGGTAAAACTGCTCGGAAAGCAATTCGTCTAGCAAATTAAAGCTTTCAGAATTTCCCTTTTCTCCGTTAAAAACTTTGATATTTTCATCTATAAATTCCTGCACAAGGGGATTTTGATTGTAGAGTTCCCAAAGCAGTCCTTTGACAAAAGCTATCTGATCGTATCTGGTTTTACCTTTAGTTTCTGAAGGTGTATTTTTAATCAAATAAAGAATTCCCAAAAACTTGATAAAATCTGGATGGCGTCTGCCTAATTCTCTGGCTAAATGCCCCAAATTATGACTGATAAATTTAGCATAAGATTCAATTCTTACTGGCAATTGTAAGCTATAATAATTGATGGTCAGCCCAATTTCGCTGTATTTGAGTTGAATCTCGCCATTTTCCAGACACTCTCCATAAAAATTGCCCAGCAGCGGAGCCAGCACTCGACCTCTGAGATGTTCGTAAGCATGATTCCATTCAATATCAAAGTAATCGAAATAGTCGGAATCCGGCCCGTGTTCCAATACGTCTAACAGCAGCAAATTTTGAGTGTCATAAGCCATGTGGTTCGGGACAATATCTTGCAGCCATCCCATGTTCCGTTTCTTGATTTCGTATGTGAGACCTTCAAAATTTTCTGATGTTCCCAAATCGGGATTGAGCTGATTTGAGTCAACGACATCGTATCCGTGAGAGCTGCCTTTTCTGGCTTTAAATATTGGTGAAGCGTAAAGGTCGGTAATTCCTAAATCTTCCAGATAGCTAAGGATTTGTTTGGCGGCTTCAAAGTTAAAACCTCCATGAAATTGAATCCGATAAGTTGTTGTGGGAATTCTCATCATGTTAAATTTACTCCAGGTTTTTTAGGGTTTTCTCTTTTTTGTATCGAAGTCTAGATACCCCCTAACCCCCCTTAATAAGGGGGGAACAAGAGTATTATCTAGAGGCTCTGCCTGCCGTTTTAATTACTCTAATTCATAGAGTGCAAAACTATGCGGTTTAATGGTCAATTTTTGCTCTGAAGTTATCTTTTGAGGCAAGCTAGCACCTGAACCCATCCATTTTTCATCAGCAGAGTCTAAAATTTTGCGACCGTTGCCTTGGGGAAGTGCAGCCGTAAAAGCGACATCTTGCGTGTTGAAGTTTAGAATGCAGAATATCTGGCTGTCATCTGTCCAGCGACGTAGAAATAAGATTTTTTCCGCTTCAATGCTGGACACTTCTAGACTGTTTTTGTCGAGTTTTTTAAGGGCTGGTATTGTCCGCCGCAGTTGAATCAGATGTTGGTGCCATTCCCAAAGGATTTTGTGTTTGCCTTCGGTTTGTTTTTCCCAGTTTAACTTACACTTATCGAAAGTCTCAGGACTCTGGGGGTCTTGAAACTCGCCTCGGCCTTCAAAGATTTTAAATTCTTGTTGTTTGTCTTTGCGGATAGCTTCAATTAAGTTTTCGTCCGAGTGGGAAACGAAGTAAAAAAACGGTGCTTCTTCTCCGTATTCTTCTCCCATAAAAAAGAAGGGGATGTAGGGAGAAATTAAGACTGTGCCTGCTGCGAGTTTTAATGCTTCAAAGTCAACTATTTTGGATAGTCTGTCTCCCAAAATGCGGTTGCCGATTTGGTCGTGGGTTTGGGCAAACACCAGAAATTTATGACCCGGTTCATCCTTAACAGAATTGCCGTGTTTCCGCTTTCTGTGGGGGGCGTACTGGCCGGAGTAAACAAAGCTTTCTTTGAAGGCTTTTTCTAAGTGTTCGCACTTGCCGAAATCTTGGTAGTATCGGTCGTCTTCTCCGGTGAGCAAGGCGTGCAGTGCGTGGTGGAAATCATCGCACCATTGGGCGTCTAGTCCGAAGCCACCGAGTTCTTTGGGACGTACAGTGCGGACATCATTTAAGTCACTTTCGGCTATTAAGTAAAGTTGCCGTCCTAGTTCTTGGGAAATATCGGCTGTGGCATCGGATAGTTCTTGTAAAAAAGGTCTTGCACCTACTTCAAATATTGCTTGAATGGCATCTAATCTCAGGGCATCGATGTGATAGTCTCGAAACCAGTAGAGGGCGTTTTCAAGAAAGTAGTTACGCACGCCGTCGCTGTAGGCGTCGTCGAAGTTGAGGGGGTCTCCCCAAATCGAGCCGTATTTGGATGTAAAGTAGGGGCCGAAGTCCCTGAGATAATTTCCTTCGGGGCCGAGGTGGTTGTACACTACATCGAGAATTACTGAAATGCCGTGTTCGTGGCAGGCGTTGACGAGTGTTTTGAAGCCTTCGGGGCCGCCGTAGGAGTTTTGAACTGCGTAGGGATATACGCCGTCATATCCCCAGTTTCGCTCGCCAGGAAATTGGGCTACAGGCATTATTTCGATGGCGTTGATTCCCAATTCTTTAAGTTGTTTTAGCTGGGGAATTATTGCTTCAAATGTTCCGGCTTGGGTGAAGGTGCCGACGTGCAGTTCGTAAATAATCATTTCGGTTAGCGGCACGCCTTGCCATTTTGTGTCTGTCCAAGTAAAGATATTTTCATCTATTACTTGCGACGGAGCGTGCACGCCTTGGGGTTGATATTTTGAGGCTGGGTCTGGTCGGTCGGTTTTTCCTTCGATTTGATAAGTGTAAAGGGTTCCTGGTTCGATGTCTGTAGCTGTGGTTTGCCAATAACCTTCTGCAGATTGTTGCAGGGGTATCAGGCGTTTTTTTGGAGAAACAATTTGGACGGCGATTTGTTTGAGGGTGGGCGCCCAAACGGTAAATTCACATTGGTTATTGCCGAGGTAATTTGCTCCTATCTTCACTTTGAGCTGTTCTCCTTATAAAATAGGTTGGTAGTTCGATCGCCCGACGCGCTATCAAATGCTTTGCCCTTAACGTTCAGCGCCTGTTTAGACGGTAATATTACTTAATATAACAAACAACTAACTTTAGACAGAGGCATCAAAGGGGAAAATTGGGTAAGCGGCCAAATTAGCGGTTGGTGAGGCCGAAATTAGAGCAGGAATGGGCACGGGGCCGATCGCCAAATTAACGGCCTGCAAGCGTTAATATTTCTAGTTGATATCATGTCGAAAATCTACCTAAAGGTAGGTCAAAAATCAGCGCGAGTGTGGATCTTATGGTTATGGCTTTTGGACGGGAAATCTGCTGCAATCTCGACTCAGCGGAGTCTCGGGAGTGGTTGGTCACAAACGGGATCGGCGGTTACGCTAGCGGGACGATCGCAAATCTCCTCACCCGCCGCTATCACGGCTTGCTGGTAGCCGCCCTCAAACCCCCGCTGGGACGCACTTTGATGCTCGCCAAGCTGGACGAGACGGCTGTGTATCACGATCGCGCCTATCCGCTTTATACAAACCGCTGGGCCGACGCGACGATGGAACCCCACGGCTACAAATACATCGAAAGCTTTCACCTCGAAGGCACGACGCCTGTTTGGAGGTTTGCTCTCGCCGACGCTATCCTGGAAAAGCGGATTTGGATGCAGCAAGGTGCTAACACAACATATATTCAATACCGCTTGCACCGCGCCTCACAACCGATCGCCCTCGCTGTCAAAGCCCTAGTCAACTACCGCGACTACCACCACACGACGAGCGCCGGCGACTGGCAGATGAGCCTACAAACCTTGGAAAGCGGGGTTTGCGTGACGGCATTTCCCAAGGCTGCACCCCTGTACCTGCTGACAGATGCCACACCAGAAGCCCAATTTCGAGTCTCTGCGCCCTTATACAATTGGCATTACGGATTGGATCTAGCAGCCGAAAAGCGCCGCGGATTGGACTACTGCGAGGATCACTTGCACGGGGCGACTTTTCACATGACGATCGCACCGGGAAGTTCTCTCACATTGATAGCGAGCACCGAGAAAAATACCGAACTCAACGGCGGTACAGCTTTAGAAGTGCGTCGCACTTATGACCAACAACTGCTGCAAAACTGGTCAAAAGTGAGCGAATCTCCCGACTGGATTAATCACTTAGTGCTAGCCGCCGACCAATTTATCGTCAGCCGCCCCCTACCGGAGGAACCCGCAGGCAAAACGATCATCGCCGGATATCCCTGGTTCAGCGACTGGGGGCGCGACACGACGATCGCCCTGCCCGGCCTCACAATCTGTACCGGGCGATGGGAAATTGCGCGATCGATTTTGCGGACATTTGCGCGGTATGTCGATCGGGGAATGCTGCCAAACCGCTTCCCGGATGCGGGCGGCGCACCGGAATACAACACCGCAGACGCCACCCTGTGGTACTTTGAGGCAATTCGCGCTTATATCGATGCCACGGGGGACGACGAACTTTTGAGCGAACTCTGGCCGACCTTATGTGAGATTGTTGATTGGCACATACAGGGAACTCGGTATAAAATCCGCCTCGATCCCGATGACGGTTTAATCTACGCCGGCGAGAAGGGTGTGCAACTGACTTGGATGGATGCGAAAATCGGCGATTGGGTGGTGACGCCTCGGATTGGTAAGCCGATCGAACTCAGCGCGCTTTGGTACAATGCTATACAAGCTATGGCAAGTTTTGCTCGAAAATTGGGCAAGCCTCACAATGAATACCAGCAATTGGGCGATCGAACAGCCGCCGGATTCGCTCGCTTCTGGAACGCCTCAACTGGTTACTGTTACGACGTTCTCGACGGCCCAGACGGACACGATACCTCCCTGCGGCCCAACCAAATATTCGCCGTATCCCTGCCCCTAGACTCGATTCCTCCTCACTCCGCCAACTCCTTGTCAGCGGGGATGCGCCAAGAAACCCGCTATACACCGTTACTGACGCCCATCCAGCAGCGCGGCGTGGTGGACGGCTGCGCTCAACAGTTGCTCACTTCTGTCGGCCTCCGCAGCCTCTCGCCCCAGCACCCCCAGTATCGTGGCGCCTACGGAGGCGACCAATTGCAGCGCGACAGCGCCTACCACCAGGGCACAGTTTGGGGCTGGCTGATTGGCCCGTTTGTCTTGGCGCACTTGCACGTATACAAAAACCCAGCACAAGCGATCGAATTCCTCGCACCGATGGCACATCATATAAGAGCCGGCGGAGTTGGCAGTCTGGGCGAAATTTTTGAAGGCGACGCCCCCCACTCGCCGCGGGGCTGCACGGCTCAAGCTTGGACTGTGGCTGAGGTGCTGCGGGCTTGGTTGGCAATTAATACTGTGGGTGTTTAAATGGGGAATGTTATCTTTGGTGGAAAAAGAGATTTATGGCATTATTATTAGCGGGCGATATTGGCGGAACTAAGACAATTTTGCGTTTAGTGGAAAGGACTGTTAACGGTGAAATGAACGCTCTTTACGAGTTTCGCTATCCGAGCGGGGAGTTTCCCGATTTAGTGCCGATGGTGCAGCAGTTTTTGACGGAAGCTGCTATGAAATTGGATTTTGCGCCATTGCCTGAAAAAGCTTGTTTTGCGATCGCAGGCCCGGTGGTTAACAACACTGCAAAACTGACTAATTTGCCTTGGAGGCTGGATGCGAAGCGTCTGGAACAAGAATTAGGAATATCCCGCGTCAGTTTAATTAATGATTTTGTTGCGGTTGGCTACGGCGTGTGGGCTTTGGACGATCGAGATTTGCACATTTTGCAAGTCGGAAAACCCCGCCAACACGATCCAATTGCTGTTATTGGTGCGGGGACTGGTTTGGGAAATTGTTTTGCAGTTCCCGAGGCAAATGGCATCAAGGTTTTTTCTTCGGAAGGGGGACACGGTGACTTTGCTCCTCGTTCGGAGTTGGAGTTTGAATTGCTGAAATATTTGTTAGCAAAACACGACATTCAAAGAATATCGATCGAGCGTGTGGTTTCGGGACTAGGGATTGTTTCAATTTACCAGTTTTTGCGGGACAGAAAGTTTGCTCCTGAATCGCCGGAGATAGGGGAAGTTATCAAAAAATGGGAGTCAGAAATCGGGAAAAGCGAGAAGACTGTCGATCCGGGGGCGACAATTGCACAGGCGGCACTCAAAAAGTGCGATCGGCTTTCCGAACAAACAATGCAAATGTTCGTAGAAGCCTACGGTGCAGTGGCGGGAAATCTGGCTGTGACACTGTTACCTTACGGCGGTTTGTACGTAGCCGGCGGCATCGCTGCTAAGATTTTGCCACTGATTCTAGAAGGCGGTTTTATGCGGGCTTTTACCCACAAAGGCCGGATGGATTCGCTGTTAGAAATGATGCCTGTTCGTCTTGTTTTGAATCCCAATGTAGGGTTAATTGGTGCGGCTGTTTGTGCGGCCGGTCTTTAGGAGAATTTTAAATAGTTTGGGGCGGGCAAGATGCCCACCCCACAAGATTTTTTGTGGCACAGGCATCTTGCCTGTGCAAATAGTTTGGGGCGGGCAAGATGCCCACCCCACAAGATTTTTTGTGGCACAGGCATCTTGCCTGTGAAATCCTTGTGGCACAGGCAT
>NZ_JAUBTV010000036.1:52236-52556 GCF_036705145.1 Microcoleus sp. B5-D4
CTTGCCTGTGCAAATATTTGGGGCGGGCAAGATGCCCACCCCACAAGAATTTTTGTGGCACAGGCATCTTGCCTGTGCAAATATTTGGGGCGGGCAAGATGCCCACCCCACAAGAATTTTTGTGGCACAGGCATCTTGCCTGTGAAATCCTTGTGGCACAGGCATCTTGCCTGTGAAATCCTTGTGGCACAGGCATCTTGCCTGTGAAATCCTTGTGACACAGGCATCTTGCCTGTGAAATCCTTGTGGCACAGGCATCTTGCCTGTGCAAATATTTGTGGCACAGGCATCTTGCCTGTGCAAATATTTGTGGCACAGGC
>NZ_JAUBTV010000036.1:52656-52751 GCF_036705145.1 Microcoleus sp. B5-D4
CATCTTGCCTGTGCAAATATTTGTGGCACAGGCATCTTGCCTGTGCAAATATTTGTGGCACAGGCATCTTGCCTGTGAAATCCTTGTGGGACAGG
>NZ_JAUBTV010000036.1:52851-65422 GCF_036705145.1 Microcoleus sp. B5-D4
CATCTTGCCTGTGCAAATATTTGTGGGACAGGCATCTTGCCTGTGCAA
Organism: Microcoleus sp. B5-D4; assembly: GCF_036705145.1. Classification (NCBI taxonomy): domain Bacteria; kingdom Bacillati; phylum Cyanobacteriota; class Cyanophyceae; order Oscillatoriales; family Microcoleaceae; genus Microcoleus; species Microcoleus sp. B5-D4. The sequence goes on from NZ_JAUBTV010000036.1 coordinate 52,900, forward strand.
ATATTTGTGGGACAGGCATCTTGCCTGTGCAAATATTTGTGGGACAGGCATCTTGCCTGTGAAATATTTGTGGGACAGGCATCTTGCCTGTGACTGAAGCTTGGGCGGGCTCTTCGGCCCACCCCACAAGAAATTCAGAAAAAGCTAAACTTCATACATTTGCCAGAAAAAAGGATATTCCTCTGGAGTCACTGAAAGACCAGCTTTGACAGGATTTTGCCTAATATATTCCCAAAAAACCTGAAATTCTCGTTCATCTCTGACAATGTGGTCATGTCGCTCATCCTGCCAGACAGTACCAATATGCTTCATCACCTTGGGAATTTGTTTAGAACTGTAGCTTTTCATACTGTGCAGAATACTGCTGAGCGACCAGAATTTATTATCCGACTTTTCTAAAGGCTGCATGAGCATATGCACATGATCAGGCATTACAACTAAGCAAAATATTTGATACCTTTGCCTATCAAAAAACTTGCAAGCATTGAAGACACTTTCTCTCGCCGCTGGATTTAATTCCAGCTTCTCCCAAGTATTAAAAGTGATGAAATAGACCGATCCTTCTAACTCCCAATGAGGTAAATTTCTGTAAGTAACTTTTAATTGAGCATCTCTGAGTTTAAGGGGCAGACTAGAAGCCTGTCCCACAAAAAGCTGATATTGACCTGTGGGGTGGGCATCTTCCCCGCCCAAATCCTGATTGCTTGCCTGACTCAAATTTTCGCGAATCATATGACTAAGTACAACCGCAACTTAGTATAAAATAGCCTAAAAAAAGCCAAATTTCTAGACCCTTACCGATGATTTTTGTAAAGTCTTTAAGCATTGTGGGGTGGGCATCTTGCCCGCCCAAAATATGCAAGTTAAATGGTCACAACTCATCTCATCTTCAAAATCTTCTCAGCAGCACCTTCAGATACCGGCATCACCGATAACCGATTGCCTTTCCTCACCAGCAAAATCTCATCAGCATTAAATTTTTGTTTCAGTTCATCCAAAGATATTAACTTAGCAAATTCCTCAACAAACTCAACTCTCACTGTTTGCCAGCGAGGAGCATCTAACTGCGATTTAGGATCGTAATATTCGCTATTCATATCGAACTGAGTTGGGTCAGCAATCCCTGTTTCCACGACGCGCACTAACCCGAAAATTCCCGGTATTTTAGTATTAGAATGGTAAAAAAATACTAAGTCTCCCCGACTCATTTCTCGCATAAAATTGCGCGCTTGATAGTTGCGAACGCCATCCCAAATGGAAGTGCGATCGTGTTTCAAATCCGCAATACTATAAACATCCGGTTCCGACTTCATTAGCCAATAATTCATACAATTTATTCGCTTGGGTTAGCCAAATATTCTTGAATAGTATCTAAACACTGCTGCATAGCTTTTTGCATAAAAACCTGAACGAGCAACAACCCAACGAGATAGAATACCGGAGAAGTCAGCATAAAATAAAACTCCCAATCAATCCGAGTTCCCTTTGCTGTAGCAGTGAAATTCCAATCTCCGCCACCCGACTCAATGAGTAGAGAAACCGGAAACTTAAACCCTCTAACCAGTCGGTAGGTTTGTCTTTCTGGCTTTTTGAAAGTAATGATTTCTTCATCAATCACCGAAGTGTCGGAATTTTCTATCCGCCGCACGCCGCCTTCACGCATCTCTCCACCATCTGCCATCTCAGCTTTAATAATTGCTGGAATTGGGCCATATCCGCGAAAGACTTTGGGCAGATTTGAAAGGGAGGTAACAAAATCAAAAACTACTTCAGGCGATGCAGCGATTTCTACTAATGCGTGGGTTTTAACTAACATTTATCTCTCTAAGGATGTAATTTGATAATGAACTGTGAGTTAAAAAGGGGTAATTTTAATTATAAAATATCCTTCCGCTTCTGCAACCACAGAGTCAACATCAAATAAACAAAAATATGCACGCACAAAATACCCCAGTTTAAACCCAAATTCTCCCAGGTTGGATCGTAAACAGGAGTAGGCTCAAACGGCTGAGGAAGCGTACTCCCATCCGGTAATGTAGTAGGCGCGGGCACCATCCCATTCACATTAACTAAAGAGCCGTAAGCACCTACAGACCAGCGGCTTAACATCAGCCAAGAAAACTTGCTCGCCGCACCTTCCATCTTAAACAAAACTCCCGAAAAAATAATCTGAGGCAGCAATAATAGAGGCAAAGCGCTATTAGCTTGAGAGCTATTTTTAACAATCGCGGAAACGACTAATCCAAGGCTTATGCAGCTCATTAAAGTTAGGAATGTGGTAATAGCTGCTCCCAGAAGCCAGGAAATTAAACTCGGTTCGGGGGGTTTAAAAGCAATCAGAATAACTCCTACCATTAACAGTGTTTGCAATACTGCCAAACCGGAAAGTATGAAAAACTTTGAACCTAAATAAGCAAACAATCCTAAATTGACCAAACGTTCGCGCAGATAAATAGCAGATTCTTTAACAATTTCTTGCAGAGAAGTTGCCAGTCCTACCCAAATCGCTGCACAGGTAAATACAAACAAAACTCGCAACGCTAAAGGTGCTAAAGTTGCGTCCGCTGCGCCAATTAATGGGTCTTTATCTCTGACGGCTAGCCGCAGTAAACTAATGCCTATCGGAGCCGTTAAAAGAGCTAAACTCAAGTTTACTAAGTCGCGGGAAACGAGTTGAAAATAGCGCTGGGACAGCAAAACGACTTGTTTTACAAAAGATTGAGATTTTGGTAAATAAGGTGCAGAAGGTATTTTTGCATTAGCGTTTCCTGTGCTGAAGTGATTGACAATATAGCGCTGATAGTAGGGAGATTTATTAAACTTTTCTGCCCAGCTTTGAACGTTGATTTCTCCTGTTTCTAATTCGTTGTAAATGTCGGCAAAATCGCCAGTTTTGACATCAAAAAAATCGAGCGCTTCACGAGAAGGGCCGAAGTAACAAAGCCGTCCGCCGCGACCCATAAACACAATCCGATCGCACATCGTGATATTTGCCGTCGCGTGAGTCACCAGAATCACCGTCCGGCCTTGATTTGCCAACTTTCGCAGCAGTTGCATCATCTTCTTATCCAAACCCGGATCGAGTCCTGAAGTCGGTTCGTCTAAAAAGAAAAGTTTCGGATCTGCTAACAGTTCAACTCCAATACTGACCCGCTTCCGCTGTCCGCCGCTAAGCTGTTTTACCAAAGCCTTGCGACGGTGATTCATTTCAATATCTTCTAAAGTTTTTGCGACTACCTGCTTGACATCTGTATCGGGAGGTAAGCGCAATTTAGCTGCATAACTCAAGACTTCTTCTACTGTCAAATCTGCGTGCACAATATCATCTTGAGGCACATAACCGATTTGATTGCGGTAAATATTGAAGTTTTGGCGCAGGTTGTCGCCATTGAGAAACACAGCGCCGTTAGTAGTTTTTTCGATGCCTAAAAGCGTCCGCATTAAAGTAGATTTACCAGCGCCGCTACCGCCGACTAAAGCCACAAACTGCCCCGGTTCGATCGCCAAAGTGATGTTATCCAAACGTTTCGGAATCACCAGACTGTCAGCATCCAAACGAATTTGATGGCCGGAGTCTTGCATCTGCAACTCACCGCTGCGGTAAGTTAGAGTAAACGGGCCAATCCGAATTGCATCTCCCTCGGACAATTGTAGAGAATTTGTCACTCGCTGACCGTTAACAAAAACCCCGTTAACGCTGTAGTCTCGCAAAATATAATTGCCGCGACTGTCTTGGTCGATTGTGGCGTGGCGTCTAGAAACAAGCGGCGCATCTAATTGCAGCGAAGCGTTTGGATCGCGGCCCAACAAAACCGACCGATTCTTAAGAAGAATTGACTGCTTGCTAGGGACAGCAACCTGATTCGCCAGCGGATTAAAATAAGTCAGCAAAACTTGATTTTGAGGATCGAGACCGATTTTAATTTCTGTGCCGTTTTTCAGACAATAACCGTCATTGGGAGTGATGCGAGTGCGATCGACAAATAAGCCATTAGTGCTCGGCCGCTGCCCGTCACCGTCGTAAATCCAGTAATTATCCCCAATTTGGCGCAAAACAGCGTGAACGCCGGAAACTGCGCGCCAGGGTTCGGGAATGGCTAAATCCGCACGAGTGCGATCGCGCCCCAATACGTGCTGCTGCTGTTTTAACTCTAACTGTAAAACCTCACCTTGATTGCTTAATACTAAATACGGTCGATCGCTTAAAGCAGTCAGTTGTCCTATATTGCCTGTCATACTTCAATCGCGGTTTTTGCACTCACTTTTGTCAGCATATCAAAAAGTCATTAGTCATTAGTCATTAGTCATTAGTCAACAGTCAACAGTCAACAGTCAACAGTCAACCGTCAACAGTCAACCGTCAACAGTCAACAGTCAACAGTCAACAGTCAACAGTCATTTTGGCAACAACCGACAAACTGCGAAGCCGATTAATTGCCGCCGCCAATTCAAAGCGCCGAAACATGGCAAAATCCCCTTCAGGAAAAGGCGATAAAATATCCATCCCCTGCGCGTCAATATCTGCCATCACCAAATCTATGATTTCCGACAAAGTGCGTTTCCCGTCCATGTATTGCTGCTTAGCATAAACCATTGCCGCAGCGATCGCCCTTAACTGTCCGCTGTCCACAATTTGCTCAACAGCACCCAAATCAATATCCTCAGTTCCGAAAGCCAATTCATCAACATCCCGCACCTTCACCCGCACATCTCGCCGTCCCCGACTCGGATCTAAACTAGCAGGAATCGGCACTCTTTGAGTAATCTCACCAAAAATTTCTCCCCCTTCAGCAGCACGGCTAATCGAGTAATTTTTAGCAATCTCTTTAGCTTTTTCCGTCACATTATATGCTTGAAAATTATCCATTGAAATCACAGTATCCGCCACATCAAAATAATCGCCGCTTCCCCCCATTACTAAAATAGTAGATACGCCGCAATCTGCGTACAACTGTTTAACTTTATCAATAAACGGCGTAATCGGTTCCTTATCCTTAGCGATGAGTTCCTGCATTCGGCGATCGCGAATCATAAAATTAGTCGCCGCCGTATCCTCATCCACCAATAAAACAGGCACTAAATCCTCTTCCTTTTTACTTCTCTCCTGTTTCTTATTCCCTATTCCTTCTTCCTTCTTCCGACTTCCATCGGAGTGACATCCGTTAAATCCGTTACAGAATCCGTTGCCGAACTTCCTTCTCCCCCCTTCCAAAGCCTCAATAATATTAGCAGCTTGCGACGTGCTACCGCTCGCATTTTCCGTATAAAATTGTGCAGTATCTCTACCTTGCGGTAAGTGGTTAATAAAAGGCGAAATATCAACTCCCGCAACACTTCTGCCATCTTCCGCTCTAATTTTAACCGCCGCCGGATTAGTCACCACAAATTCGCGACCATCGCCCGGAATTCGGTTGTAAACTCCCAACTCAATCGCCCTGAGTAAAGTTGATTTTCCGTGATAGCCGCCGCCAACAATCAAAGTAATGCCAGCGGGAATACCCATACCGGAAATCAAACCGCGATTCGGACAATTAAAGTCAACTTTTAACGACGGCGGCGACTGAAAAGCCACAGCATTATTTAACAAAGGACGGTTGTCAACACCGCTGCGGCGGGGTAAAATAGAACCGTCAGCAACAAACGCAACTAATCCGTTTTGAGCTAACTGCTGCCGCAGCCAGTCAGCATCTTCTACAGTTTCAACGTGACGGCGACATTCGGCAGCATTTAAGTGAGAATATTTGAGAGAATTGCTGACAATTTGCGGAATATCTTCGCACAGCATTTCAGCAGCTTGTCGCCCTAAAATACTACGTCCGCCCGCTGGAAGTCCGACGGCAAATCGCAGTTCAACTCCTCCTAAATCTCCGATATCTGATCGAGCTGAGGAAATGATAAATGCGGAAGTTCGTTCTAAAACTTCTTGTCCGAACCGAGTCACTGCAATCATACCGCTTTTGCCAGTGCCGCGTTTGCTGCTGATGCTGTGTGCTGCTTTGTCAAACTGGCGAGTTAGGTAATCTCGCAAGGCTATTTCTCGACTGCGAGAGTTGAAAAGTTCGCGGGGAATTTGAGCAATGTTTGGCGGAACTATGACTCTAAATTTACTGGGAGAAGCAAACGGATCTCCCTGCACGTAATCAATAATTAATGTGAATTCAGAAAAGTCGTAGTTACCTTGAATTTCTTTGTAGGCTTTGTAGCCTCGATTGTCTAGTTGCAGTAAATGCCGTTGCAGGCTTTCTTTGTTAGTCATTGGTTATTGGTTATTAGTTATTAGTTATTAGTTATTAATTATTAGTTATTAGTTATTTAGCTGGTTGCTAGGCTCTGCCTAGGAACCGATGTCCAGAGGCTCTGCCTCGCTTGCTTGGTGTGGGAAAATTGGAGGCAGAGCCTCCGGATATGCGTTACCAGGCAGAGCCTGGTAACGAGTAGATTACCGAATTTCCAATAATTTAGCCGTGGCATTAACAACAATTTGAGCAGAACCGGCGAAAAAAGGTCGATCGATAGTTGCTAATGTATCGCTAGATTGGTGATAGTGGGGCGATCGCAAATTTGCAGTATCCGTCACCAACACAGCACCAATTCCTTTATACCAGAAAGGCGCGTGGTCGCTCCGCAAAACATCGGGAGTCAGCAACCCTTTCAGGGGAACCGGCAGCGCCACCACAGGCGGCAAATCGGCTTTTCCAGACTCCGCAAAACTTTTCAATAGCAGCGGATGTTCCGCATCCCCAATCACAGCGATAAACTCGCCTTTGTCGGGAGATGTCACCCCCGATGCTTCTAGAAAAGGTTGCGCTGTCAATCCTTCGGGATATTGCTGGCATCCGGGCGTGCGGCAGGCATAACCTAGCATATCCAGGACGATCGCTCCTTGCAAATTTTTTAACCGCGCGTCGCTACCTGTAAATGCTAAACTGCCTAAAAGTCCGAGTTCTTCCCTGTCGAAAAAAGCTACTTGCAATGTCCGAGGCGTGGGACGAGAACCCAGCAATCTTGCTACTTCTAAAACTACTGCAACTCCCGTCGCATTGTCGTCAGCGCCTGGGGAGTTTGGTACAGTATCGTAGTGTGCTGCCACTAAAATTGCACCCGCGTTTGAGTCAGTGCCTTTTCTCTCAGCGAAGACATTGATTCCGCGATCGAACTGCTGCAACTTTGCGGAAAATCCTAATATTTGCAATTGCTGGGAAATGTAGTCTCTCGTGAAAGAGCGAGCTCGTTCTCCCTCGCGTTCTCCTGCTAAAGTCTCGACGTGTTTCCACAACCGAGACGGATCAATTTGGGGCAGATAAACTGCATTTTTTTCAGCAGGAAGCGGTAAGGGAGACGGGTTTTGGGAAGTGTGGATATTGCGATCGATTCCCACTTCTGGTACAGCCGACAACCGCTGCCACGAGTGAGAACCCCAACCCGCCGCCGTCACCGCAACCACAATAAATAGCGCTATCCAAATCAATTGTTTCATTAGTAAGTCTATTTGAAATTTTAGACAAGGCTTACGCACTCCTCACTCCCATAAACCGGGTTTTTTAGCGGAAGCAAGGGCAGCCACAAAATCTTTTCGTAAAACCCGGTTTATGCGTTCATAACTGTTATATTTTAGATTTATATTGACACCACAGTTAAAAATAAACCTGTTTCAAAAAATGAAACTCAAAACTATTAAAATTAACTGCGCCAGAGGCAGTTTTGTATTTTATCTCTGAAAAAGCAGGTAAAAGCCTTGGGATGTTGCCGTCGAATCTGTCTTGCTTATTTGAGCGTTCGACGGCGACATTCAAGTCACTAATTTACCTTTTAAATTTACAATCCAAAACTACTTTTTTTCCCACTCAATCTCCTTATTCTCCAAGATTAACCCGCTGCTGCTGGGAACAGCGTAAGGAATAGTTGTGGCTGAAAATTTTACTATTTGAGTTGGTTGTTGAAACCACTCGGAATAACTTGGATTTAGTTGGTCGTAGAGTGCTTTCAAAGCTTGGATTTCTGCCTCTAATTGCGCTGCTGCTTGATTGATTCTGCGAGCTTGTGTTTGCAAGCGCTTTTCCCCGGTTTGAACTTTGTTTTCTAGTTCTTGCCAGTGCTCTCCGGCCACCACTTTTTCTAGTTCACCTTGCTTGTAATTGAGTAAAGCCTGTTTTTGTTGCAGTTGCTTTTCAATATTTTTAGTCTCTCGGTCAATTTCCTGGATTTGCTGCAACCACTGCTCCCCAAAAGCAGCAGTTTGCTGGTGGAACTCGGCAATGGCTTCAGGAGTATTATTTTTGGGAAAACTGACTGCCACTCGGCACTCAGAGCGCTGTAGGCCAAGTTTTTCCCGCGACTCTTGCAGGGCGGTAAGTTCTGCTTGCAGCGCGCGGACTTCTTTTTGGAGTTCTGGGATGGTCTGACTCATGGGTTCAATTAGGGGACCTCTGCATCGATTTTAAGCTAATTGTTTATTTTTCTAACAAATCCCGGTCGCCTCCTTGCGGGAATTATCTAATTTTAGCGCGCTCCCACCCGGTGTCTAGGCAGAATGGCGGATAATTTGTGGCACAATGGCTGATGACACATTTTAAATTAAGATTAAAATTGTAATTAGTTATAAAGCTAAATTATTAGCTTGGTAAATTTTAATTTACAAATCCACATAAATTCAGGGTGGCTGCGTTTTCCTCTGGTAGAGAAACTTCTGCTAAAATTTTTGAAATTTATGATGGCTAAAAAAAATATTTAAAATTAGGAAATAGAGCAAATGAAAATAATTTTTCAATTAGTGTGGGGATATTTAGCGGTTGCTGTTTTTGGTGTGGAATGTGGCATAAATCCGAAAACATTACCGACAAGTCTAGGAGATGGGCAGGGCACTCCCCCTGTAGAAGGGATTTTGATTCGGTCTCAGAAACATAGCTATTTGCGATCGGCATCTCGCCCCCTTACTTCTACAAGCGCCTCATTATTTTGGGATAAATTATCCCAAATTAAACCAGTAAAATTACCGATTGATAATTATATACCATCTCAGGAAAATTCCAGAAAAAAACCTACTATTAGGTTAAGAATAATCAGTTATTCTCTGGTTTTTATTTGTTTAGTAATCTCATTATTGCTCAGGGGTAAAACAGTAAATAGCTTATCCAAGACGATGAGGTTAATCAAGCCGAAGTCTGAAACAGAGAATGACAAGCTACCAAAAGGAGAAAAAGTGTTATATCCAAAAAAAGAACAGGATATCTGGCATACTATTGCCCAGATGACCCAAGATTTGCAGCAAACTGCCGAATATGCTCTCGATATTTGTGAGGAAATGAACGTCTCGATAATCGCGACGACTCCAGGCGGTCATATCCTATCGTTAAACCAAGCTACCTGTCAACTTTTGGGATACTCTAAAAAAGAGTTGTTAGGCAAACCAATAGCCGGACTTTTTAAGAAAAGTGAATCACCAGCCCCGGTGTTAGATTTAGGAAGTTTAACAGCCGAAGGTTCTGTCCACAACGTGGAAAAAGTCTACCTTTCTAAACAGCGAAAAAAAATAATTGTACTGCTTTCTATTTCAATTATTTGCGACAGTCAAGGCAAGGTCAGCGGTAAGTTATACATAGCACAAAACATTACCGAAAGCAAGCAGGTTGAAAGAAATTTGCGACGCAGTGAAAAAAAGTTTCGCCAACTGATAGAAACTGTTAATGCTGTTGCATTTATCTATCACCGCAGACAGTTCCGCTATGTCAATGCTGAGACAGAAGCTCTGACAGGATATACTCGCGAAGAATTACTAGCATTGGATTTATACGACTTAATTCATCTAGATTTTATAGAAATAGTTAAAAAATGGGGTAAATCCAGTCATGCGCGCTCAACAGCAGGCTCTAAATATGAATTAGTAATAGTCACGAAAACTGGAGAAATGCGCTGGATTGAAGCAACTGTAGATATTATAAAATTTGAAAAAAAAGCCTCAATATTAATCACAGCATTTGACATCAGCGATCGCAAATTAGCAGAGTTAGAACGAGAAACATCTCTTTCCTTGCTTCAAGCAACCATTGAATCTACTGCTGACGGTATTCTGGCGGTTGACAGTGGAGGCACAGTGCTCACCTTTAACCGCAAGTTTGCCGAAATGTGGCAGTTGCCGGATTTCCTGCTGGATTCGAGAGATAACAACCAAATTTTGGCCTTTGGAATCAACCAGTTAAAATATCCGGAAATATTTCTCAACCGTGCTAAAGAATTGTCCGATCGCCCTACCGAAGAAAGTTACGATATCATTGAGTTAACAGATGGCAGAATCTTCGAGCGCTACTCGTTGCCTCAGCGCACGGGAGGCAAAATTACTGGTCGAGTATTCAGCTTTCGGGATGTAACGGAACGGGTGCAATCCGAAGAAAAACTACGCAAAAGCGAAGAACGCTTTCACCTGCTGACGCGGGCGACAAATGATGCAGTATGGGACTTTGATTTGTTAAAAAATGAGTATTGGTTGAGCGAAGAATTTGAAAAAGTTTTTGGATACAAACTCAACCAAACTCAGACGATAGAATTAGAATCTTGGTGGTTAAATATTCATCCCGAAGAACGGGAAAGAGTGATGTTTAGCTTCAACCAAACAATGAACTCAGACGCTCAATGTTGGTCGGAAGAATACAGTTTTCACCGTGCAGACGGGGGATATGTTTTTGTGCTCGATCGCGGCTATATCATCCGCAATGAAAGTGGCCAAGCAGTCAGGGCGATCGGCACGATGATGGACATTACTCAGCGCAAGCAAGCTGAAGAAATTATTCGCTATCAAGCTGTTTATGACCAACTCACCGGTTTACCGAACCGGATACTGTTTAACGAGAGGCTGCTGGCGTCCTTAAAACAAGCTAAACAAACAAAAAAAATGCTTGCTGTGATGTTTTTAGACTTGGACAGGTTCAAAAAGATTAATGATACACTAGGTCACGCTGCGGGCGATCGCCTGTTAGAAGGTTTTGCCGGACGCATCAGCGACACTTTGCGATCGACTGACACGGTAGCCCGCTGGGGAGGCGACGAATTTACCATACTGCTTCCCGACATCAATTGCTTAGAAGATGCCGTTAAAACAGCTCAAAGAATACTCAACAATTTAAAGCCACCATTTAAACTAGAAGGACAACCGTTTCATGTTAGCAGCAGCATCGGCATTGCCCTTTATCCCGATGATGGTGAAGAGGCCGAAACTTTAGTCAAAAATGCCGATGCTGCCTTGTACTACGCTAAAGAAATGGGAAGAAATAACTATCAGTTATATACTTCAACACTTAATCCCCACTGCAGCCATTTACTAACTATAGAACACAGACTGCACGAGGCTTTAGAACAAGGAGAATTTGAGGTTTTCTATCAGCCAAAAGTCAACATTACTACTTGGCAAATTCAGGGCATGGAAGCTCTGCTGCGCTGGCAACATCCACAATTAGGTTTAGTTACTCCCGCTACATTTATTCCCATCGCCGAAGAGAACGGACTCATTGTACCTATTGGGGAATGGGTGCTGCAAACAGCCTGCACTCAAAATAAAGCTTGGCAGGATGCTTTGCAGCCAGATTTGCGGGTAGCAGTCAACGTTTCGGCTCGGCAGTTCCAGCAATTTAATTTATTAGAAATGGTAGCGAACTGCTTGGAAAAAACTGGTTTAGCACCCAAATATTTAGAGTTAGAAATTACCGAAACTACAGCCATGCAAGATGTGGATTATACCACAAAAGTTCTCAGGGAGTTGCAGAATATGGGAGTGCAAATTGCGCTGGACGATTTCGGCACGGGTTATTGTTCTCTAAATTATCTCAAAAAGTTTCCCTTGAATATCTTAAAAATAGACAGGTCGTTTGTCAGCGGATTGACGACCGATCCCTGCGAACGGGCGATCGCCAAGGCTGTAGCGACCCTGGGGCGAGATTTGAACTTGAGCGTGGTAGCTGAAGGAGTAGAAACTAAAGAGCAGTTGGAGTGTTTGCGCGAACTCCACTGTCAAGAAATTCAGGGTCATTATTTCAGCCCTGCCCTCTCGGCTGGTGAGGCTAGGAAGCTATTGCTAAATTCTCAGTTGCAACAAGTGAAAATTGCTTAATTAGTCATTAGTCATTAGTTATTAGTCATCAGTCAATTGTAGGGTGGGTGAGGCGCGGTTCAAGATTTATCTATTGCTGACAATAGTTAATCGGCGCGCCTCACCCACCAATAGGGATCAGGTGCTTCGTGCGCCCCCGAAAGTTATAGTTCTTGACCGCGAATCTTAGTCTCCCGACTTATTTTCCTGCGCTGCACCCCCAACATCATCACTGCTAGAGCGCTGCGGCGGGCCTAAGTTGTCGGGCAATTCGTTAAGATTCTTGCCCAAAGCGTGACACAGCGCTTTAACTTGAGGAATTGTCAGCTCAGGGGCATCAAGTCCTCGCTCCCGCCACCGCAGTTAAAAGCTTAGGAATGAGAATTAAATAACTTCCACTCTTGAAAGTGGGATGGGCGTCCCGCCCGTCCTTTTTGGACGGGCGGG
>NZ_JAUBTV010000037.1:0-14212 GCF_036705145.1 Microcoleus sp. B5-D4
CAAGTTACATCGTCAAATATTTTTAACTGGTTTACACACTGCTGTTATTGTACCTCATCTTTCTGAGAAAGGCTATATCTACCGTATTTTGTATGACTAAAACTACTAAATCGGAACCGTCAGCCCGATTGGAGGCTCGTATCAGTCCAGAGATTAAAGCCCTTTAACAAAAAGCCGCTGACTTAGAAGGACGTACCTTAACAGATTTCGTCATCGCCAGCGTTCAAGCAGTCGCTTCCAAAGTTATTGAACAGCACCAAAGACTGAAACTTGACCTTGACGACAGCGAGGCTTTCGTGAATGCCCTCCTGAATCCAACCCAGCCGAATCAAGCTCTCAAAGCAGCAGCTTTGCGCTACAAAAAAGTAAGGGTGGCAACTGATTGAAGCTAACAATAATTATGCTTTTTCAGGAACGCTTTCATTGCATCGGACAAAGGAGTCTCAACATGGAAATTTCCAAATTCATTAATAAACTTAGCCCATGTAGCTGATAGCAGCCCCTGTCTTCGCAAGTATGGATGCAACCAAATCCACTGGAGCGCGTAACCTGAAGAGCGAAGTCTAAAGCAGCACGCTCCAATACAGGGTACTTTAAATTCTTTGGAAAAGTGTTGAGCTTCCGGCTCAATCCAGAGAAATGCAACATGATTGGGGTCTGTTTCTTCGCCTTCATAACCGTACTGAACAAAATCATACTTAAACTCACGACGGAAAAACTGTGCTATGCGATAAACGGCTTTGCGATAGGTTTTGGGAGACTTGGCAGTTACCTTAATTGGATTAAATAGATGATTGCCACTGATTAAAGGGCAAACTATATCAGTAGCTTCAGGATTGATTGCACGCATTGATTCGATTTCGTGGGTTTGGTGTTTTTGAAACTGAATATATCAATTGTAATTGAGAAAACCTCTTTATATACTGCGGAAGCGACTGCAAGATTAATTCTCGGTGTTGTTAAAACCCGATCGCCCATCCCACTCTCCAACCCCAACCCCAACATCCCCCAAAACTTCAATTACTACCGGATCAGCGCTCAAAGTACCCGATATCGACTACAGTAAACACAAAATATTATTGGCGGTAATTAGAGTGATTGAGACTTTAGCAACAGGAGTCGCAGCAGCCGGTTCGCTGCTAGCATTGGGCGGGTTAGGCCTAGAGTTGAACTATCGCCGGACTGGAAGTGCAAATAAACTAGAACTAACAGCCGGAGAATGGCACTTAGCCATCTCCGAACCCAACCGCTATCTTTTAGTCGGGGAAATGGAGTTCCGCAACCTGACACAGCGGTTTGAGATTATGTTGCCGGAAGTGCGGGCACAGGTGAAACTGCTGTCAGACGGAAGTTTGGATGGCGTTACTTCCGAGACAAAGGTGATTCCTTGCCACAAAGACGCAGCAGCCAGAGCAGACGATTACTGGTTCGGCTATATTGTTAAAGCCCAAAAAAACACGAAAATCAAAGTTTCTGTAGACATTCAAGGGCAAGATTTAACCAAATTGCAGTCAGCTTGGGTGCAAATACATTACGTCACCTACGGCCCAGGCGGCCGCATCCCCAAAGTCCGTAACGTAGTAGTTCCCCTGCAATTTCCCAACTCGGAGACAGTACCTAATGCCCGAAATGTCGGAGTTGCCGAAGTTTTGCCGATTCGCACCCACATCCTGACGGAATTGGACAATCCCGTCGAAATTGTCAAGCGGTACGTGCTGCCGCGCGCCCAGAAAGGCGATATTGTCGCCCTGGCAGAAACTCCCCTAGCTTTGATGCAGGGACGCTATCGCCATCCCAGCGAAGTCAAACCCGGATGGGCGGCAAAGCGAGTGTGCTTGTTTTTCTTGCCGATGTCGAGTTTGGCCACGGCTTGCGGAATGCAGACGTTGGTTGATGTAGTAGGCCCTTGGCGCGTAGTAGCAGCATTTGCGATCGGCGCTGTGGCTAAAATATTCGGTAAACCGGGAGTCTTTTACCAACTTGCAGGGGAACAAGCCAGACTGATTGACGACGTTACCGGGACTTTGCCTCCCTTCGACCAATTTATTGTCCTAGGCCCGGACAATCCCCAGCAAGTTGTAGAAGAAATTCAACGAGAAACCGGACTTGCGGCGGCGATCGTAGACGCTAATGACTTGAAAGCAGTTAAGATATTAGCAGCGACCTCCGATTTATCGGTAACATTCTTAGAGCAAGCCTTGCGAAGCAACCCCGCCGGGAATGCTGACGAGCGAACACCGGTTGTTGTAATTCGACCTCTGCCACAGAAATCTTGAGTTGAAAACAGAAAATTAAAAATTCAAAAAGATGATTTGAAATTTTTAATTTTCGATCGCGCAAGAAAGGGAGAAGAATCAAAAGTTATAAGTTTTGAACTCAAAATTTACCCATTCAACACTCAAAACTTCTCTAACTCTTCCCCTTTCTGAATTTTTATTTTTAAATTTCCATTATCCACTTTTATGCTATGACTTCATTTCCCTCCCAAAACCAAAACCAGGTTGTGATTCGCCCGTTTCAGTATCGCGACATCGAGGTGATGGAACAACTGTGCGCGGAAACAGCCGAAGAGCCAGAAAACAGCAAGGGCGGAAGCTGCGACGTGGTACTAGGTAGAAAGTTGCAGCAGATTCGCCGCTGGTACGGACTACTAAAGATTTTTAGCTTGTTTCCCAACCCTTGTCAGTCCCTGTTCCGGGCCCACGTTGCCGAAGAAGAGGGGAAAGTTAAGGGCATAATTCAGATTTCTCCTTTCAACCGCACCCGCAGCACTTGGCGGATCGATCGCATAGGAGTAGACCCGGAAGCCCGCAGCAAAGGAATTGGTTCCATGCTGCTGCGGTACTGCTTTGAGGCAGTCTGGGAGGCGCGGACGTGGCTGTTGGAAGTGAATGTCGGCGACAAAACTTCCTTGGCTTTATATCGGCAAAACGGGTTTCAGCCTTTGGCCCAGATGACTTACTGGACGATCGCCCCAGAACGCCTGCAAGAAATGGCTTCCTCGACGCCAGATTTGCCCAACCTGCTGCCGGTGAGCAACGCAGACGCTCAGTTGCTATACCAACTGGATACCGCGTCTATGCCCCCGCTGGTGCGCCAAGTATTCGATCGCCACATTCAAGATTTCAAAACCAGTTTTTTCGGCGCTTTAGTCGAAGGTGTCAGACAGTGGCTGGCCAAAACCGAGGTAGTCAGCGGCTACGTGTTTGAACCGCAGCGCAAAGCCGCGATCGGCTATTTTCAGGTGCAGCTATCCCGCAATGGCCAGCAACCGCACGTCGCCCAGTTGACTGTACACCCGGCCTACACTTGGCTTTACCCGGAACTGCTGTCGCAGATGGCGCGCCTTGTTCAAGATTTCCCGATTCAAAGCCTGCAACTGGCTTCCGCTGACTATCAGCCGGAACGGGAAGCTTATTTAGAGCAATTTGGAGCAGTGCGCTTGGAACACAGTTTGCTGATGTCTCGATCGGTGTGGCACAAATTGCGCGAGTCCAAGTTGGTCTCTCTCGAAGGACTCCAGCTATCAGAAATGCTGCAAAGCTTCCAGCCAACTCGCAAACCCGTACCGGGCCGGATGTCCTGGCTCGGCCCGATGGCGGGGGAAGCCACAGCAGGGCCCGCATCCTCCGAGATTAAACCGCTGTTGGCTGACTCAGGAAACAGCCAAACGAATCAAGTTAACCCCTTGAACTTCCAGCATTCCGAATCATCGGCAACAGATATCAGCAGCATTTTGCCTCTAAAATTGCCCGAATTGCCTCTAGACGAAGGCTCCCAAGAGAAAAGTTAATACTTAATAGTGAAAAGCAGAAGGTAAAAGGTAAAAGGTATAAAAAATAGAATTAATCATCCAAAGAATTCATTTTTTCGGTCATAATCCCAAAATAACCCTTCTGCTTTTGATTATTGATATCAACCTAAGATTACCTATCTTCTTCTTACTTTATTCTCTTATTGCTTCGCGTCTTCGCGGTTCGTTAAATAAGATTATTTCCGCAAAAAAACAGTAAATCTAAAATCTAAAATCTAAAATTGCTTGATTGATAATGTCCAACGATAAATTATGGATTTCAGCTCTGGGATTAGATATCGGCCTCAAACGAGTCGGCATCGCCGGGTGTGACGGCACCGGTTTAATAGCTACGGGCATTACAACACTGGTACGATCGTCCTTTGATCGAGACGTAGCTTATCTCCGAGAACTCGTGCGAGAGCGGAGAGTGCAAATTTTAGTGGCAGGCTTGCCCTACTCCCTGAGCGGAGAATTGGGCGCCCAAGCCCGACAGGTGCAGAAATATGCCAATCGCATCGCCTCCGCCTTAGAGATCCCCCTAGAATACGTGGACGAGCGCCTGACTTCGGTTGAGGCAGAGGAATTGATGAAAGCTTCAGGGATTTCGCCGTCGCAAAATAATAAGGGTTCGATCGATCGCAAAGCAGCAGCCCTGATTTTGCAGCAGTGGCTAGACGAGCGGAGGCAAAATATCTCCGCCCCTCCCAATCCTTGATAGGTGGTAACAAAGGCGTGATATCCTGGTTGTGCAAGTTTGCTACGCACACCTGTAACCCTTGACAAACTGGAGAAAATTCTGCTGTACCCTTGGTACTGAAGAAGCACAAAATCGTGATTTGTCCTCAGTGTCGGTTGCTGACTCGACTGAGATTTAACCGCTGCACTCCTCGCCTGTGGAAAAGGCCGCGAGTCTCGCGGTTTAAGCTGGTGGACTGGCGATCGCCCACTTAGCCAGAATATCGCCACGAAAATTCCCAATTGTCAAGCCAACGTTACTGAATTATTGACGGAAAACTAAGATACACGCGATGTCCTCATCCCCATACCGCAAAAAAGAGAATGGCAATTCCAACGAAGAGTCCGTCACCCTGACGGATGAAGTTGGGCGATCGCTGACTTGCAACATAGAATATTCTATGAATCTCGAAGGTCAAGAATACGCTTTGCTGCTTCCGATTGACTCACCCGTAGAAATTTTTACCTGGCAGGGAGACGATACGGACGAAGCAGCAATTCCTGTAGAAGACGAGACCGAAATTGACAAAATTTTTGATACAGCTAGAGTTGTGCTGCAAGAGCAGAACTTGACCCTCCGACGCACGGCAGTGACGCTGACTGTGGTTGGCGAATTGCCGGAATTTCCCGAAGAGGATATGGCATCTGATGTCGATCCCGATGAGGAGTCGGAGTTCGAGGAGCTGATGTGGCTGACCAGCTTCTACCACGAAGAACAGGAATATGCGATTTATACGCCTCTAGACCCGTTCTTTATCTTGGCTAGAATGGATGACGACGGTAAGCCAGAATTGCTTTCGGAAGAAGAGTTCCAAAGGCTGGAACCGATGTTACCTATGCTGGAAGACCAGTTCTTTGACGAGCTTGATTAGATATTAATTGCAGGCACAAGCCCTGATGGCAAAAAGCAGAATTTTTTACTATTTTATAAAAAAGTAAACTGCTCGCCCGATCGAACTTTTTCGAGGTGGCCGCTTCTGCCTTCGCGATCGGGCTTTTGAATTGGGCCGCGTGAATTGGGTCTTTTAAAGGGCTTGTATTCGTAACTTTTCGGTCATCAATCGCAGGTCATCAGTCATTAGTCGCTAGTTACCCGCCGCTTATCCAAGACAACGGACTATGAATAAAGAACAAATGACAAAAGGCAGCGCGCGCGAGAGCCGAAAAGGTACTCCGCAAGCCTCTAAATGGTTGTTTTATCTGGCGTTGCTGCCGGCAATCTGGGGAGTTTGCGCTTGGCAGGGCTGGGCTTGGTGGAGCTGGGCTTCGGCGCCTCCTAAAATAGCTCAAACGTCAACTTCCCCGCCAGAGGATTCGGCTGTTTCGATCCAAATCCCGGAGGGTACTCCCAGTCAAAAAATCGGGCGGGATTTAGAGGCTGCGGGGTTGATTCGATCGAGCTCGGCATGGAATATGTGGGCCCGCTGGCTGACTCTGCAAAACCGCGAGGGAGGTTTTCAAGCAGGAACTTACCAACTGTCGCCGACTCAGCCTCTGAGTGCAGTTGCTGACAAAATTTGGAAGGGCGAAGTCGTACAGCAGAGTTTCACGATTCCCGAAGGGTGGTCGCTGCAACAAATGAGCACTTATTTTGAAGCGCAAGGTTTTTTTCCTGCTAAGGAGTTTATGGCGGCCGCGAGTCAAATTCCTTACGCTCAATACCCTTGGCTGCCGAGCGGCCTGCCTCATTTGGAAGGTTTTTTGTACCCGGATACTTATCAGCTAGACGGCGATAGAATTACTCCTCAAGCTGCGATCACACAAATGCTCACCCGTTTCGAGCAGACAGCTTTGCCGGTATATCAAAAAAATCAGAATAATACGAAGCTCTCTCTCAAAGAATGGGTGACTTTGGCGAGTATTGTAGAAAAAGAAGCTGTGGTTGCTTCCGAGCGGAACCGCATTTCTGGGGTATTCAACAACCGTCTGAAAAAGGGTATGCCCTTGGGTTCTGACCCGACGGTTGAATACGCCCTCGGCATTAGGCAAACGAAGGAAAAGCCTTTGACTTTCAAGCAGGTGGAAACACCTTCTCCTTACAATACTTACATCAATGTAGGGCTGCCGCCAACTCCGATCGCATCTCCGGGAATAGCAAGTCTGGAAGCGACTCTGACTCCTGAAAATACAGAATATCTGTATTTCATGGCGCGGTACGACGGCACTCACATTTTCAGTCGCACTCTGGCCGAACACAATGCTGCTGTGGCTCAAGTTGACCAAAAAGTGCGATCTACTCAATAGATGGGCAATGACTAATACAAAAGTAAAAAGTCAAAAGTAACGAAGGAAAAGCAATAATTATTCACTTTTGATTTTTTACTTTTTCAATCTTTAACTCCCAATTTCTTATTTCTCAATCTAAAATCTAAAATCTAAAATCTAAAATCATTATGACTTGGGGTAAACTACTACAGCCTGACTTAGTTCTAGGCGATTCAGTCATGAAGTTAACGGCTGATATTCTGGAGAAATATCAGATTAAAGGATTAGTGTTGGATGTGGACGAAACTCTTGTTCCCATTACGGCAATGAATGCTTCTCCTGAACTCAGCTTGTGGGTACAAGAAATTAAACCCGTAGTATCGCTATGGTTGGCAAGCAATAATTTAAGTCAAAATCGGATCGGTCGAATTGCTGAGTCTTTGAATCTACCGTACATCACTGGTGCAGCTAAGCCGTCCCGCCGCAAGTTGCGGAAAGCTGTGACGGCGATGAATTTGCCGGTGGAACAGGTGGCGATGGTGGGCGATCGACTTTTTACTGATGTTTTAGCAGGCAATCGTTTGGGTATGTTCACTATTTTAGTGGAACCAATGGTTGATGCTGGGTATGCGCTTCGCAAGTATCCGGTGCGCTCTTTTGAAGTGTGGGTTTCTCAAGCTTTGGGGGCATCTCTGAAAATTAAAGATCATGACTAAAACTATTGTTGTTAAAATTGGAACTTCGACTCTGACTCGATCGACTACCGGAAACTTAGCTCTTTCAACTATTGCTGCATTGGTCGAAATTTTAGCTGATTTGCGGCAGCAAGGCCATCGAGTAGTTTTGGTTTCTTCGGGTGCGGTTGGGGTTGGCTGCGCGCGCTTGGGTTTGACGGAACGCCCGCGAAATATCGCTCTGAAACAGGCTGTGGCGGCTGTGGGCCAAGGGCGACTGATGCGTGTGTACGATGACTTGTTTACTACTCTGCAACAGCCGATCGCTCAAGTATTGCTCACCAGGGGCGATTTAGTGCAGCGTAATGGTTATGTTAACGCTTGCAATACTTTTGGGCAACTGCTCAGGTTGGGCGTGATTCCGATCGTCAATGAAAACGATACAGTAGCGGTAGACGAGCTTAAATTTGGCGATAACGACACGCTTTCGGCGCTAGTAGCGAGTTTGGTAGAAGCAGATTGGTTGTTTGTGCTCACAGATGTCGATCGGCTGTATTCCGCCGATCCGCGCAGCAATCCAGACGCGCAGCCGATCGCCCTAGTCCAAAGTATGGCACAGCTCACAGAATTTCAGGTGCAAACAGGAGATTCCCGCAGCGGTTGGGGAACCGGCGGAATGGTGACAAAAATTGAAGCGGCGAGAATAGCAACTGCATCGGGAGTACGGACTGTCATCACTGACGGCTGCTTTCCTGGTAATATCGAGAAAATACTTAACGGAGAGTCGATCGGTACTCAATTCGAGCCTCAACCGCGCCCTGTAAACGCTCGCAAACACTGGATAGCTAACGTGCTAATTCCGGCCGGAAAACTATATTTAGATGCGGGTGCTGTCAAGGCAATTTCCCACGGCGGAAAATCGCTTTTAGCTGCGGGTATTGCTCAAGTAGAAGGAGAATTTCAAGCTGATGATTCCGTGCAGTTGTGCGACGCAGCCGGCAAGCAAATTGCTAGAGGACTTGTGAATTATAGCAGTTTAGAATTGAGACAAATCCAGGGCTGCAAGTCCGAGAAAATTGCTGAGATTTTAGGCTATGCAGGCGTAGAAACGGCGGTACACCGAGATAATTTAGTGATTGTTTAAATTAACAAATATCGAGACTGTCGATCGGGCAATGAGCGAAGGTAGAAATTGAGGATATTTGCAGCACAGTCTTGCAAGAATTTGTTTTGCTGTGTCGGAACAGCTCGTTCAT
Organism: Microcoleus sp. B5-D4; assembly: GCF_036705145.1. Classification (NCBI taxonomy): domain Bacteria; kingdom Bacillati; phylum Cyanobacteriota; class Cyanophyceae; order Oscillatoriales; family Microcoleaceae; genus Microcoleus; species Microcoleus sp. B5-D4. The sequence continues at coordinate 8,667 of NZ_JAUBTV010000037.1, forward strand.
CGCTTCTGTAAACAGTTCAAATACATTTTGTGCTAATTCTAAAGCTGCTTGGCATTCCGCATTAGTAAGTTTAATCTCTGCTAAAACTTCCAACATCTCTGGCGTGTTTAAAAGGTGATAATTTTCTAAACCCCCATAACCTCCTCCAAAATCAACAGATTCTTTTTGGTTAATTTGCTGTAATTCCATTACCACTGCTAGCGCCGCCTCAAAAAAAACTTGGGCAGTTCCTTCGAGGACTTCCACTAACACCAGTTTCTGAATGGGAGAAGCTTTCCAAGCGTAGCGTTCCAGCACTGAACATAGCGATCGAGTTTTTTTAGTTTCTTCACCCCAAAGCAGCCTGAAATCGCCGTAACTCATTAATTGGTTTAAGCCCAGTTCCTCTAGATATTCTAGATAGTCGTGCCAGTAATAGTTTTTTTTATAAGTATATTTATTAATTAGTTCCTGAACTTTGCTATTACTAGAAGATTCTCGCAATACATATTTATTTAAATCGCTCAACCCCACAGCCAAAGGAGCGAGTACAGGTGCAAAAATTAGTCGTTGATTCGCGTGAATGTGTTTGTTGGCTAGAAAGTCAAACAAGGGCAATTTGGCAAATTCTTGCTTTTTGGGTTCAATGAATGCTACAATGGCTTTCATACTTTTTTCGCCTGAATAGTTGCTGTTAATATCATCTTCATACATCTGTTAATTATCTATATTTTCGAGCCTAAATAATTGTGTTTATTATCATACATATTTGTATTTGAGATCATAGGTAAGAGTGTTGGCAATCACAGGAAATTGTGACTTGTATCATATTGTGCCAGAAGATCGAGCATCTTGTTCGCTAGAGATAAAATGTTCTACTTTTAGATTGCATATTTCGGGCGTTGCTCACAGCCACCCCACAAGACTTTGATTATTTCTTTACAGATCATTTAAAGACTGATTAGCTTATCTAGGCAAGTAAGCATCCTATTCGCACTCCTAAAAAAATGCTTTTTACAAAATCCAGGGGAGCCATGCAAATCAGTCCTCGACACATAGGGGTCTAGAAACCGGGTTTCTTCGCAGATTCCTCGCTGGTAAACCCAGATTTCTCGTAGAAACCCGGTTTCTTTAACCCTTGCTTTTATTGCTTCTTCCCTCTTTTCTCTTCCCTCTTCTTATTCCTTATTCCTTCTTCCTTCGGCCATAGGGAGCATCTCATATTTGTAAAAACACTTCTTCTTCCTCCTTCCTTCTGACTCTTTCCTCCTGACTCCTGGCTCCTGGCTCCTAACTTCAATTTCTAGCTGGGCGGCAAAAGTGAGATGCTCCCCGGCCATAAGTCTCAAAATGACAATTTCCAATTCTCAGAATTGCCTTTAGGTGCGTTCTGAGTTACTCTATCTTTTGGATCAGTTAACACAATTATAGGAGTTAATCTTGGAACGGACTTTTTTAGCAATTAAGCCCGACGGCGTACAGCGCGGACTCGTCGGTGAAATTATCGGTCGTTTTGAAGCCAAGGGCTTTAAGCTAGTTGGCATGAAGTTGATGACGGCGAGTCGCGAACTAGCGGAACAACATTATGATGTTCACAAAGAAAAACCATTCTTTGCAGGATTGGTAAACTTTATCACTTCAGGCCCTGTAGTGGCGATGGTGTGGGAAGGCGACGGCGTTGTGGCGTCGGCGAGAAAAATCATTGGCGCAACAAATCCTCTGAATGCAGAACCGGCGACAATTAGGGGCGATTTTGCCGTCAATGTCGGCCGTAATCTGATTCACGGTTCTGATGCTGTCGAGACTGCCCGTGCGGAAATTAGCCTTTGGTTCAAGGAAGAAGAATTGAGTGCTTGGACACCTTGTTTAACTCCTTGGATTGTGGAATAGTTTTGATATTCTCCCGGTGGTTAATCGGGAGATATAGCCTTTTTCAGATAGATGATATCGATTCCGGTTGCACCGTCCGTGATTGTTGACTGTTGACTGTTGAATGTTGACAGTTGACAAGGGAAATATTTTACACCTAATTTCCACCTCCCAGATTCATCTGTGGAGTCAATTCTAAAATCTAAAATCTAAAATCTAAAATCTAAAATCGACTGACTGTTGACTGTTGACTGTTGACTGTTGACTCGATGTTAAAAAAATGAAAATTGCGCGAATTATTTATTGGCAGCTTGATTAGACTTTAATCCCGACGAGGAAGCGCGGATTTGATATCATTCCGGTGCAGCCGGAATTGATATGAAATATCATGTCGCTGACTCACTCATAAGCGTAAAATATAGAAGAGTTTGAGATTTATTCTCGTTACCAGGAGCTTCCTGATAACGAGAATAAAAAACGTTAATCAGAACTTAAAAACTCCAAATAATTATTAGTCAATTCTTTGACTGCTAATTCGTAAAACTGCTGACCGTGTTCGGGGGTTGCTAAGCCGGGATTTGAACCCATTCTCCCGTCGGGAAATCGGCGGCGGAAGTCAGCAGCACCGAAAATTTTGTGCCCGGAAGCGACTTCTTCCGAAAGCGGAGCTTGCTTGATTGCTTCTGGATAAAGGTACTGGGTTAAGGCGATTTCGCTGGGGGTGGCGTGGGAACCTTCTTGGTTTCCGTATAATTCTTTTGCGAGTTTGTAGACTGAGCCGCACATAAACCAGTTGCCGATTTGACACTGGATTTTATCGGCATTCGGCAAATTTAAGTCCGACAAATGCGCGTATGTCTCGGAAAAGGCTGCTTTCATGGTGGCAATGTTGCCACCATGACCGTTAATGAAGAAATATTTCTCAAATCCCGCTTTTGCCAAAGATGTGATATAATCCCTGATTACCAGTATTAGCGTCTGCGGTCGGAGGCTGATTGTGCCGGGAAAGCTGGTGTGGTGCAAAGCCATCCCGACATTAATTGTCGGGCCGATTAAGGCATTGGCAGCTTCGCCGACACCGCGGGCGATCGCCTCGGCAGCAATGGCGTCCGTGCCGATCAAGCCGGTGGGCCCGTGCTGTTCGGTGGAGCCGATCGGGATAATTATGCCTCGGGAGCTTTCGAGATAAGCTTCTACAAGAGGCCAGGTACTCAAATGCAGCAACATGATAGGCAGTCTACAGAATTTTTACTTACTATCGTCGATCGTAGCCGGCACGGGAAGAATAAGGAATTTGGAGCAACTTATTATTGTATTCTTAAAAAAAGCTCTTAAAGTGCGATCGCAACTTTACCGTTATATTACTTAACGTTAATAATTTAACCAATTGATTACCAAAATTTTACCTTTTAATAACCTTTTAAGAGTAGTATAACAAGCATCTCCCTATAGATTGGGTGTTATGTGGTCAATTAACAGCGGGCAATGTTTTATGAAATTAACACCGACCCCGAAAAATGACCAGACTTCTGTGGCCTGGACCCAGGCAGACAGCGCGGCTCCGGCAACTGCTCTACGGTTGTATTCCTTGCATGAGCAAGTAGCAAAGGTCGAGCGCGTGTCTGTGGGATGGACTGGCGAAGGATTCTAAGCGATCGAACAAATGGCGATCGTACAAGCGATCGCAGCGCGAGAGTACCTCAGCTACTGAAGAAGGTACCTCGCGCTAGCCACATACAAACATCACTCCCACTGATATTTATGTCTTCTGCTGAATTAAGCGAATGTCCTTCAAGGTTGGCTGTTGGACAAGCCGGCCGTATCTTGTTATTGGAAGGTGAAGACCTGTTGCGGGAAATGCTAGCTTTAGCCCTTAAAGAACAGGGCTATGAGGTGGTGGTTACTAGCGACGGGCGTAACGCTCTACCTTCTGTACAGGCTGCTTCGTCATACCACGGTGAATTTGCCTTTAACCTGTTAATTATGGATTCAATTAACGGTTTGGATCTGTGTCGAATGTTACGGCATCAAGGAAATCCCGTCCCTATTTTGATTATCGGTGCTAGAGGAAGCGCCAACAATTGCGCTTTTTACCTCGAAGCCGGATCGGATGATTATCTGACCAAGCCTTTTGGAATGCGGGAGTTTATCGCTCGCTGTCGGGCGCTGATGCGGCGCCAGCGCCTCAGTCGGTTACCGGAACCGAGGACGCTGCAATATAAGAGCATAACTCTGTATCCTGAAGAGTGCCGCGTGTTGGTTCGTGGTCTGGAAGTGAAATTTTCTCCTAAACAGTTTCGCTTACTAGAACTATTTATGAGTTATCCCCGGCGAGTTTGGTCTCGCGATCAGTTGCTGGAAAAAATTTGGGGTCAAGATTTTATCGGAGACAGCAAAACAGTTGACGTTCACATCCGCTGGTTGCGCGAAAAGTTGGAACTAGATCCGGGCCAACCGGAATATATCATTACGGTACGTGGGTTTGGCTATCGATTTGGTTAAATTATTAAATCAGTTGTAGGGTGGCAAATTGCAGTCGAATAGACAAATAAGGACACAAAAATGTTGTGTCCTTATTTGTCTATGGAGGGTGTGCAACACAATAGCTTGGATGTGCAACCAGTAGATATCTTCCAGCGACTGTTGCCGTTCTCTTTTACCCGCTCGCGATCGCTATAAACTCACATCTTGCACCATTTTCAAGAACAGGCAAGATGCCTGTTCCACAAAGAGTGAATTTTCTTGTGGAACAGGCATCTTGCACCATTTTCAAGAACAGGCAAGATGCCTGTTCCACAAAGAGTAAATTTTCTTGTGGAACAGGCATCTTGCCTGTTCATAAAAGCTTATTGAGAATGGTGCAACATCTCAGTATAAATCAAAACTCCCCTGTCCACTGCCAACAATGAAGTTTCGAGCAATCTCCTGCAACCGCAACAGCCGCCACCATATCTGAAGAGGGAGTTAATTCCATTAGAGACCATCTCGATGCTTCTTCGGGATTTTCTTCAACATTTAACAGCGCTGCTGCTTCTCCTGGTGCGAGGGTGACATCAAACTGATTCAGGGGAATAGAAAGTCCTTTCCCGACTGCTTTAATGTAGGCTTCTTTGCGAGTCCAGCAAGTGAAAAAAGCTCTGGGTTGGAGATGTTCTGGGAGCGAAAGCAACACAGTATTTTCTAAAAGAGAAAAAAATTTTTCAGCAATCTCCAGACAAGGAAATGTGGGATTTATCCCTTCAATATCGACACCAATATCTCGATTTTTGGTAATCGCAATTAGAGCCATGTTTCCTGAGTGAGACAAATTGAAACGCAGGGTATTTCCACCTTGGGCGGTGATGAGAGAGGGTTTGCCGTAGGGATTGTAGTCAAAGCGCAAAATGTGAGGATTTATGTTAAGATAGCGGCCCAGAATCGCTCTGAGTGCGCCACGACTCACAATAAATTGCGATCGACCTTTGGGAAAGTGAAAACCCTCGGCTTTTGTCCGCTCATCGTTAGAGAGAGTCTCTTGTAAACTCTCCAAGCAAGATTCTGTTTGAGCCAGAGAGACGCGCCAAACATGAATTTCGCCCAGATCCAATGTCAGGTTTTGCGGTGGGGACTTCCACGAATCAAAAGCAGCAATCATGTATTTATCTTCTTTTCTTAGTCACCTCATCCAGCATTCCCAGCAACAGGCAAGATGCCTGTTC
>NZ_JAUBTV010000037.1:14312-60552 GCF_036705145.1 Microcoleus sp. B5-D4
TACTTTGAGAAACAGGCAAGATGCCTGTTCTACTTTTGTTCTACTTTGAGAAACAGGCAAGATGCCTGTTCTACTTTTGTTCTACTTTGAGAAACAGGCAAGATGCCTGTTCTACTTTGAGAAACAGGCAAGATGCCTGTTCTACTTTGAGAAACAGGCATCTTGCCTGTTCTACAACAGATGAATTTTAATCGCAAGGGTTAATTAATCCAGGTTTGTACAACTTTTCCTGCTAATTGCTGTCCCAACCAAGGCGTATTTGCCGATCGCGACTTCAGACTTTGCCCGTCAACAGTCCAACTCATTTCCGGGTCGAACAAAATCAGCTCAGCAGAGACTCCTGGTGCAACAGTGGCGGGGGTTTGCCCGATACAAACGGCCGGCCTGGTACTCAACACTCGCCACAGTTCTAAAGCCGAAAAATCGCCAGTTTCTACCAGTCCGTGCCACAGTAAAGGCAAAGCTAATTCCAAGCCGATCGCCCCGGGCGGACTATCAGCAAAAGCCACAGTTTTCTCCTCATAAGTATGCGGCTTGTGGTCGATCGCGATCGCATCAATTACGCCATCTTTCACAGCTTGAATCAGCGCTAATTGGTCGCTGAGATTGCCCAACGGCGGTTCTAGGCGTAAATTCGGATCATAGGGCCACGAAGCAGTCAGAGCATTTTTTCCGCCGGAATCTTGAGAGTTTCCTGAAATTGCCCCGACATTCAACAGCAAGTGCATCCAAGTCACACTCGCAGTCACCGGCAAACCCCGCGCCTTCGCATCTCGAATCAATTCCACGCTGCGCGCTGTAGAAACGCGCATAATGTGTACCGGAGTACCCGCAGATGCCACCAACTCCAGGATTGCCGCCAAAGCCGAAGTTTCCGCACTCGCCGGAATTCCTGGTAAACCCAACCGCACCGACACCGCACCCTCCCGCGCCGCGCCCTTTCCTGCCAAAGTTCGATCGCACGGCCACAAAGCCACCGACTTGCCCAAAGGCTTGATATACTCCAGCAAACGCCTCACCAGAGCCGGATTAGACAGCGGCAAACCGTCCGCAAAACCCACCACTGCACAGGAGGCCAGCTCGCCCAACTCGGCCATCTGCTGACCTTTAACGCCCGCTGTCAGCGCTCCCCAAAAATACAAGCGTGGCAGCCCCGGCGGCAAATTGCGGATATGTTGCTGCAACAAAGCTAAACCAGCCAAATTGTCAACAGGTGGCGAGGTATCCGGCAAAATCGCCACTCGCGTAAAACCGCCAGCCGCGGCAGCCTGCATCAAAGATTCCAGGGTTTCCCGATCCTCAAAACCCGGTTCTCCGCTGTGACTGTACATATCAGTTAACCCCGGCCCCAAAATCAGTCCCTGGCAATCCCGCACTTGGGTGTCAGCGGGAAACTCAGCAATTTTTTCCTCAACTGCTTTGATATTACCTTCGGTAATTAGAATATCAGCGATGCGATCGCTCCCTGAAACTGGATCTAGCACTCGTACATTTTGTAGCAGTTCGCGGCTCATATAGCAGAAGGAAGTTCGGCAACGGATTATGTAACGGATGTAACGGATGTAACGGATGTAAAGGATAGAAAGAAGAAGGAAGAAGGAAGAAGCAATCCAGCGCATTAGTTTCAGGAATTAAGAACTTCCTAAGCGTCGGGCGCGGTTGTTATCAAAATTCAAACTTTTTTCAGGCGCGAACCCGTAGCGGTGGGCGTTCCTTCCGCTACGGGTTCGCGCTCAGCACTTTACTAATTAGAGTGCTCCGGCTGCTGTTTTGTCAAAAACGCCGCCGCTCAAATGAGTTGTGACATTCATCGCTTGTAATACCGGCAAACCATCGGGGCCGTGGGGATAATCAATCACGCTAACGGCTCCGTTTCCTTGTTTGAACTTCCAGAAATGTTCTGGTTCCAAACCGAATAGGTGGCAGAGAATTGCTTTGTTAATGGCATCGTGAGCAACTACAATCCCAGTACCAGAAACAGATTGTACAATTTCGCGCCAAGCTGCGATCGCTCTGTGCCAAACTTGCTGCAAATTCTCTCCTTCGGGCATTTGGACTTTTTCAGGAGATGTTTTCCATTCTTCTAGCAAACCCGGATAGGATTGTTCGATTTCTGATTCAAATTTTCCTTCCCAAAGTCCGTGGCTGATTTCTCTCAAGTCATCACGCAGTTCCAGTTGCAAACCGCCGTGATATTTGAGAATAATTTCCGCTGTTTCTTTGGGGCGTAGCATGGAACTGCTGATCGCAAAATCTAATTTTACATCCTTAAGAAATTCTGCTGCCCGCCGGGATTGTTCGCGGCCGTTATCGTTGAGAGGTACGTCTATTTGCCCCTGAAATTTACCTGCTTTATTCCAGTCGGTTTCGCCGTGACGCACCAGTAACAAGCGGGGGCCTTGGTGTCCGTCCCTCGGTTTGGGAAAAATTTCCCCGGTATGGGAAGTTAAATTCACCGACTCTAATTGAACTGGAGCTTTCTTTTTTGGCTCTGTTTGTACGTCGGTGGTAACAGGGAAAGTTCCAAAATTAATGACGCTAATTCCGCAATTTGACTGTTGAATTGATTGATAGTAATCCGGGGTAATTTCCGAGGCGGTGGCGATGAGAGCGCGGTTGATTCCGTTGTGACCTACTACTAGAATTGTGCCGTCTTGGTGGCGCGATAACAGTTCTTGCCAAAAATGACGGGCGTTAGCAAAAACGGCTAATACGGGAAAGTGTTCGATTTCTCCGTCAGCAGATGGCAGTTTCATGGAAAATTTGTCTGGCTGTTTTTGCCACTGCTGATATGCTTCGGGGAATTTGTCTATAGCATCTTGGCGCAACATTCCTTCCCACAGAGGCAAATCGATTTCCATCAAATTATCAGTTGGCTGAAGTTGTGGCGGATTTGTCAAGCGCGACAGGATGATTTCCGCTGTTTCTTTGGCTCGTTGCAGGGGACTGGTATAGGCGGCATCAAAGGCGATACTGCTGAGTGTGTCGCCTACTTGCTGGGCGGCGCTGCGGCCTGCTTCTGTCAAAATTGATTTATCGAGGCGGCCTTGGATGCGGCGTTCTTGATTGTATGTGCTTTTGCCGTGACGGACTAAGATAATGCGAGTCATTCGATTTTAGATTTTAGATTTTAGATTTTAGATTTAGCCTGTTACCGCGCTTCGGGTGCGGGGTGCACGCCTTACCCAGTCTTCGGGTGCGAGGCGAGTCAAAAAGATGAGCCAGTGAAATTTTACCAGTTGTCGGGATACTCTCGTCTGCAACGACCTATGATTAAAGACGGAAAAGACTTAGCCACGGATTCGCGCGGGACGGAAAAGCAGTAATGACACTGAAGCGGGTTATTTTAGGTATTTTAACGGCGATCGCGATCGCCATGGTCGGTTTATCTTTACTTGCTAGTTGGAATCAGCCGCAAATTCAAAGTCGGCTGGAACTCTACCAGACAAATTTACTGCTGCACGCCTCGGAGTGGCAAGGAGAAAATAATCAGAGTGCTAATTTAAGTTCGGCGCGCAACAATATTGTCGGTGCAGATCCTTTAAATACGGCTTTGACGCAATATCAAGAAGCGCGAGACTCGACTCGCAAAACTCTCGAAACAACTCAAGCACAAGTTAAAGAAATTCAGTCTGCCATCGCCTCTAAGTCTGATGATAATACTCTGAGTTTGGCTCAAAATAAGGCGGCGTCCGAGTCGATAAAGCAACAGTCAGTGCTGCTAAACGAACTTGACTTGCGCTTAGGAATTTTGCAGGCAAGCAGTGGCAAAACTGAGGCGGCGCTTCAAACTTGGAAAAATTTAGTTGAGCGCTACCAAACTAAAATTGATGACGATTCTTCGGTGGAAACTGCTCAAGTTTTAACAGGAATTTGGAGCAATCCGGCTCAACTGCTGCCGGATGCCGAGCCGCGCATTCAAAAGTCTTTGGAGGGCTGGTTTCGCTATCGCGCTCTAGCTCAACTTTACAAGCTGCAAGAACGTTCTAAAGACGTGGTGGCGCTGCAAGCAGCAGAGCAAGCAACGGCAGAGCAAGCTGTAGAAAAGTTGGCAATTATAGTTGGCGTTCCGGCGATCGCACTTTGTATTGGTACGGTTTTGCTGGTTGGTTTGACCGTGCAGTGGTTGTTGCAGCGAAAGCAGTTAGATACAGCAGGTTCCGGCCCTGTGTTGGCGCGAAATGCGAGCTTGACTTGGGATGTGCCTTGGGACGGTGAGATTGTTTGGCAGGTGCTTGTGGTCGGCTTTTTCTTTGTCGGGCAAATCTTGATTCCCTATTTGTTGCTGCCTGTTTCTCTGGCGGTTTTAAAACTCAATCCTGCTACTTTTGACCCGCGCGACAAGGCTTTTTATATCTTTGCTACTTATTTGTTGCTGTCGGCTGGGGGGCTTTCGGTACTGTATTTTTCGGTCAAGTCTTTTTTGCCTTTGCCGGAAGGTTGGTTTCGGATTAATTGGCGGGGAAATTGGTTTTTGTGGGGATTTGGTGGCTATTTTGTTGCTTTGCCTTTGGTAGTTTTGGTGTCGCTGATCAATCAGCAATTCTGGCAGGGACAAGGTGGCAGTAATCCGATTTTGCCGATCGTTCTTGAAGGTAGGGACAACGTGGCTTTGGTGGTGTTTTTCGGCACTGCTGCGATCGCGGCTCCGGTTTTTGAGGAAATCGTGTTTCGAGGCTTTCTGCTGCCTTCTCTGACTCGCTATTTGCCTGTTTGGGGGGCGATCGCTGCTTCTGCTTTCTTGTTTGCTGTGGCTCACTTGAGTGTCTCTGAGATTCTGCCTTTGGCGACTTTGGGTGCGGTTTTGGGCTTTGTGTACACGCGCTCGCGCAATCTCCTGGCTCCTATGCTTCTCCACAGTCTTTGGAACAGCGGTACTCTCCTGAGTCTGTTTCTTTTGGGCGGCGGCGCGAGTTAATTTGGGGGGTTGTTAATAATTGTGAATTAACCTTGTTTTTTTGACAGCGATCGTCAGGGCGATCGACAAGGGCAAAAACAGCAGTAGGCTGCTCGATGCGCCCTAATCTCTAGTTCGGTAAAATAACCGGAACTCCCATAGGGGCGGGTTCAGCTTCATCTGTAATATTAGTCACAGATCCCGATCTACCCGCCCCAGTTCCTTACTTTAGCGGAAAAAGCTGGTTTAAAATGGAAGTAATATCTTGTCGGCTGATGATTGAGAGACTGGCGCGGGCGATCGCACCAAACGGAAGTTGACAATCCGGCTAATTTATAGCTAAATTTTTATTTAGGATGAGGCTTAAACCCATGAGCAATTTGAACAGCCGTAATTTAGAGGGAACGCCGAGTTGGATGCGTTTCGCACCCTACGCAGCCTTGGGCCTTTTAATATTTTCTCTCAATTCAGGCAGCGAACTCAATTATTTCTTGAGAGGCTACTTGGTGATTATACAGGCTCAAGTCGGTATAGTTCTGCTGTATTTTGCGATGTCTAAGTTTCGCAAAAACCCCAATAAATGAGTAAAAATTAGTAAGATTACTTATGTCGATCGTTAAAGGTAGAGATTTAAAGGTCGATCGCGGAACTTAAAATAAAAAAAACAGGGGAAAGTAAAAATGGTAAAAGATAAAACCGTAGCAGTTGTGTTAGCTTTCTTTGTAGGAGGTTTCGGAGTTCACAAATTTTATTTGGGCAATAACTTAGCAGGGGTATTATACTTGCTATTTTCTTGGACATTAATTCCATCAGTGATCGCATTTTTCGATTTTATCGGCCTGCTGCTGATTTCGGAACAAGCTTTTCAGGTTCAGTACAATGGCGGCACGTTGCCGTCGGGGTATGCCCTCAGAGCGGCAAAAGATGTAACCGGGGCGATCGGCGAATTGAAAAAACTTTACGATATGGGCGCAATTACGGCCGAAGAATATGAAGAAAAACGCCAAAAACTGTTGCGAGAATTGTAATTAAGAAGGAAGTTCGGCAACGGATTATGTAACGGATGTAACGGATGTAACGGATGTAACGGATGTCCGTCGGAAGAAGGAAGAAGGAAGAAGAAAGCCCACTATTAAAAAAGTGGGATTGAAATTGAAATAAGTGTGAGAGCACAACTATTTAAGGATAAAATTAAAGTGTCTCAAGATTTATACTGGCTGCGTCAAACTCCAAACTGGGTGTGGTATTCTTTTATTCCCTACTTCGGCGGATTGGCGATCGCCTATGCAGGCCAAAAGTCAAATATTCGCAGTTGGATGGGATGGGGTGTTGCCATTACTTTAGCAGCACTAGCGGTATCTTCTTCAACTAATTTGGGTACGCTCGTGTGGATTGCTCAAATTGTCACTGCTTTTAGTTTGAAAAAGCGCTATCTGATCAAAACCGCACCCAGAGGTTTACTGGTTCCTGCAAGTGCGACGAATGCCGAAGAACTGGCAAACGTGCGCGGCAAAATAGATATTAACGAGTGTACCAAAGACGATATGGTCAGAATCTTGGGTTTGCCGATCGTCTACGCCAACGATATTGAATCTTTGCAAAACGAAGGCTACATTTTTACCCACGCCGAAGAGTTATCAGAAATAGCCGGAGTTCCCGAAAGCCACGTCAGACGCATCGCCCCGATGATTTGCTTCAGCTACAATTATCAAAAAGAATTGCAGTTTACTTGGAAACGGTTAAATATTCTTTCGCCGGAAGAGTTAATCGCCAGCGGTTTAGATAGATATGTTGCGGAAAAAATAGTTAGAGAAAGGCAGAGAAAAGGCGCTTACAAATCAGTTGTCGAAGTCAAGCGGCGGACGGGACTGCCTTTTGATTCCTATCGCCATATTTGTTAATTTACAGTTGTTAAGTAAGTCCAAAACAAAAAAAACAATAATATGCGATCGAACCTTGTAGGGGCGGGTTTGACCAACAATAATTGCCTAAAACCAATCATCTCGTAAACCCGCCCCCGCCCAACTAAAAAGTATTATGACAACAAAATTAGAAGTAGAACGACAAAAATTGTATGATACAGATTACCTGAGATGGATTGAAACCACTGTGGGAAAGTTGCGGGTTCGCGACTTTTCAAACATCGACTGGGAAAATCTGATTGCAGAAATAGAAGACATGGGGCGAAGTGAACGCCGGAGTTTAGAGAGTAATCTGGTGGTAATTCTCCTGCACATGCTCAAGTGGCAATTTCAACCGGATCAAAGAAGCGGTAGTTGGAAAGGCAGCATTGTCGAACATCGCAGACGCATTCGCCAAGCTCTGAAAGATTCCCCCAGTCTCAAACCATATCTTGAAGAGGTACTGGCCCAATGCTATGCGGATGCAGCAGAACAAGCAGGTGCTGAAACTGGATTGCTTGTAGAGACGTTTCCGAAATTATGTATCTACACTGCTGTCGAGGTTCTAGATTCTGAATTTTTGCCAGATTTTCTGCCAGATGAGATGATTCAAGGGTAGTATGGCAAAAAACTCGATCGCCTCCTGGTAATTGACATTAAATGCACCTGCTGGCAAAAATCTCCCCCAGCAGGCGGGCAAGCGCGAAATTATAAAAAAAGTATTTATCCTCTTGACATTTACACAAAATAATGATATTTCAATATATTGTGAAACTCCTACTTTTCCTTAGCATCAACTCCAAGCCGGGGTAAGTTTTCAAGACTCTGCCTTAAATATCAGTGGTATTCTATCAGAATTATTATTGAAACGGAAAACGACACAATAGTAGCAGTACCACTAACATCACACTTATGTCTGACTCTCCTCCATCCCAAATCTCCCCAGAAGCTGCACCGGAAAGTGCTGCTACCGAAAACCGCAGTGCCAAAACTAGGCAACTGTTGGGCATGAAAGGGGCCGCTAGCGGGGAAACTTCCATCTGGAAGATTCGCTTGCAATTGATGAAACCGATTACCTGGATTCCCCTAATTTGGGGCGTGGTGTGCGGGGCGGCTTCTTCTGGAAACTATGTTTGGAACCTAGAGAATGTCTTGATCGCAGCAGCTTGTATGTTGATGTCAGGGCCGTTGTTGGCCGGGTACACTCAAACTTTGAACGATTTTTACGATCGCGACATCGACGCCATTAACGAGCCCTACCGTCCGATTCCCTCCGGTATCATCTCGATTCCCCAAGTAGTAACGCAAATTTTGGTATTATTAGCCGCTGGCATTGGGGTGGCTTATGCTCTAGACTTGTGGGCGGGTCATGAATTCCCGATAATGACTGTTTTGACTCTCGGCGGCGCGTTTCTAGCTTATATCTACTCTGCGCCCCCGCTGAAACTCAAGCAGAATGGCTGGTTGGGAAATTATGCCCTGGGTGCTAGCTACATTGCCCTGCCTTGGTGGGCTGGTCAAGCTTTGTTTGGTACACTAGATCCCACGATTATGATTTTGACGCTGTTTTACAGTTTGGCAGGGCTGGGGATTGCGATCGTCAACGATTTCAAAAGTGTTGAGGGCGATCGGCAATTAGGGTTAAAATCTTTGCCAGTGATGTTTGGCATCAGCACTGCAGCTTGGATTTGCGTGTTGATGATCGACATCTTTCAAGCTGGGATTGCAGGCTACCTGATCAGCATCCACCAAAACCTTTACGCTGTCATTCTGCTGCTGCTGATAATTCCCCAAATTACTTTTCAGGATATGTACTTTTTGCGTAATCCCCTGGAAAATGATGTTAAATATCAGGCCAGTGCTCAGCCTTTCCTGGTTTTGGGTATGCTGGTAGCAGCCTTGGCACTGGGTCATGGGAGTTAAGCAGAGTTTTGAGGTTTGAGTTAAAAAATTTTGAAGTCAAAAAATCTAATTCACTTCTCAAAAAAATACCAAGCTCTGCAGCGTTAAGAAAAGTTTTGAATTTTGAGTTGTGAATTAAAAAGTTTTTAATTCAAAAAATCTAATTCAAGGCAGCGTGTTATTCAAGAAAAAATGTCGAATTAAAAATTAAGAATTGAAGAAGGCTAGCTTTTTTAATTTTTAATTTTTAATCGGACTTGATGAGGTTTGAAGGTCTGATCGTGGCTGAATTTTTCTCAAATATCAAAGATACATTGAGCAAAGTCACTAACGCAATAAGCGGTAATTCCGATCGAGAACCGCCGAAGGCTGCGAAGGGCAATAAGCTCAACTCGCCGGAATCGGAGGCGGAATTTTCTACACGGACAAGAGATGAGCGCTCCGAGTATGTGGTATCAGAAGATGCTGCACCTCTAGAAGAGTCAGAATATTTAGACTCAGAATATTTAGACTCAGAATATTTAGACTCAGAATATTTAGAGCCAGAATACGCTCGATATCCAATAGTCAAGCGCAATTGGGAAGGGTTGAAGCGCTTAATTGCTTGGTTGGAAATTGAACCTCAAGTTACCAGCTTGCAAACCAAGGGAAAAGAATTGTTGCGGCCGGGATTAAGTTTGCTGGGAACTAAATCACCCCAAAAATCCGATAGTAGCGAATTGCCGGAAAATAGCGCATCGCCGAACACCCAACTGCAGATAAATACGGCACTACAGGAAAATAGCGCACCGCAGGAAAATACTAAAAAACGTATCCCCCGCCGTCCTAGATTTTGGATAAGTTTAGGTGTTGCCAGTATAGGCGGGGGCGCTTTAATCTACGGTTTATGGATTTTGTACACCTTAGACAAAGGTTTGCCAGATGTTAACGATTTGTCCGCCTTTAACCGCGACGGGACACTGACAATTAAGGCGGCCGATAATACGATTTTGTTGCAGTCGGGGCCTGCAACTAGAGATAAACTGAAACTTCAAGAAATTCCCGAACTGTTGGTTAAAGCTTTTATTGCCATAGAAGACCGCCGTTTTTATCAACATCGCGGGGTGGATTATCAAGGTATTGTGCGATCGATTGTTTCTAATTTGATAGCGAGAGATTTAGTGCAGGGCGGCAGTACAATTACGCAACAATTGGCTCGCGTTGTTTTTCTGAATCAGGAAAGAAGTATTAGGCGGAAGGTTCGGGAAGCTCTTTTAGCTCAGAAAATAGAGCGGGAGTTGAGTAAAGACCAAGTTTTAGAAAGATATTTAAATCTGGTTTATTTGGGTTCGGATGCCTACGGAGTGGCAGATGCAGCTTTGGTTTTCTTTAGCAAAACAGTCGATAAATTAACTTTGGCAGAGATGGCAACTTTGGCGGGTTTGCCGCCGGCACCGAGCGAATATTCGCCTTTAGTTAATCCTGATATTGCGAAGCAACGCCGCAATCTTGTGCTGCAACAAATGCAGGAAGCGAAGGTAATTACAGAGGCTGAGGCGAAGGAGGCGATGGCGGAACCTATCGCAGTTAAACCAAGTCCGCCGAAGCGATTTAAAGTAGTCGCACCTTATTTTGCTAGTTACATTCGGAAGGAATTGCCGCGCTATGTTTCTGAGGATGCTTTGGAAGCTGGCGGTTTGACTGTCGAGACGACGGTGGATTTGAAGTGGCAGAAAATAGCGGAACAGGTTGTTAAAAATGCGATCGAAGTTGATGGCCGCCGTCAGGGTTTTGAACAGGCGGCTTTAGTTTCTATGGACACTAAGACTGGGGAAGTTAAGGCGCTGGTAGGAGGTGGAAATTTTAAGGAAAGTGAATTTAATCGCGCTACGCAGGCTTTGCGGCAGCCCGGATCGACGTTTAAAGGGTTGGTTTATGCCGCGGCGATGGCGGCGGGTTTTTCTCCCTATGACAGTTACGAAGACGAACCAATTATTATAGACGGCTATCAACCGAATAATTATGGCAAAAAATTTAGCGGTTGGCGATCGATCTCTGATGCTTTGACGAGTTCGGTGAATGTCGTAGCTGTGAAGGTGTTGATGGATGTGGGGTTTGAACCGGCGATCAAAGTAGCCAACGATATGGGAATTAAGTCGAAATTGAGTCCGATTTATTCCCTGGCTTTGGGTTCTTCGGAAGTGAATTTGCTGGAGTTAACCAATGCTTACGGTACTTTAGCCGCGCAAGGGAATTTT
Source organism: Microcoleus sp. B5-D4 (assembly GCF_036705145.1). Classification (NCBI taxonomy): domain Bacteria; kingdom Bacillati; phylum Cyanobacteriota; class Cyanophyceae; order Oscillatoriales; family Microcoleaceae; genus Microcoleus; species Microcoleus sp. B5-D4. The sequence goes on from NZ_JAUBTV010000037.1 coordinate 25,250, forward strand.
ATTGAAGCCCACGGAATTAAGCGGGTGATTAATCAGCGGGGAGATGTGATTTATCAGGCTAATTTTAAACCGAAGCGGGTTTTGGATAAGGATAGTGCTGCGATTACTACTTGGATGTTGGAGGGTGTTGTGCAAGACGGTACGGGGGGGCCTGCGGCTTTAAACGATCGCGCTGTAGCAGGCAAAACCGGTACTTCGGAAAATGTCAGGGATTTGTGGTTTATTGGTTACATTCCACAGGTTGTGACTGGGATTTGGCTGGGGAATGATGACAATTATCCGACTTGGGGAACTAGCGGTACGGCGGCCTACAATTGGCGCGATTTTATGAGTCAAGCTGTTAAGGGAATGCCGGTAGAGAAGTTTCCGAAGTTGCCGGAGTTGGAGGGCCGCAAAGGTAGTATTAAGGCGAAACCGGTGGAGCCTAAGAGGATTATTCGGGGGATGATTGTGAATGAGGATGGTGCGATCGTACCTTACAATCCCAATCCTCAACCCCGGTATCGCGAGTGGCAAGAACCGGCTTATCAAGAGCCGGCTTATGAAGAGCCAGCTTATCAAGAGCCGGCTTATGAAGAGCCAGCTTATCAAGAACCGGGATATTAAACGGGTTTTACCAACAATTGCCACCCGTAGGGGCGGGTTTCACCAACAATAATCGCCTAAAACCAATAATCTCATAAACCCGCCCCCACGATAGCCGTAAATCACCATCTACAAATCTAATCTTGCTTTAGTCTCACCATAAAAAAGCCGTCCATGTGATGTCTGTGCGGCCACACTTTCACCCATCCTTCGGGTGATGGCTGTACGGGTAAATCAATGGTTGGCGGTTCTATTTGCCAGTGAGGATTGCTGTCTAAGAACGATCGAATAACTGTTTCATTTTCCAAGGGATGAATTGTGCAAGTTGCATACACTAATACGCCGCCGGACTTGACAAACGTCGCTGCATTTGCTAGCAATTCCGATTGCAGTTGAGATTGTTGTTGAATGTTTTCGGGTGTGTGTCGCCAGCGGGCGTCGGCGCGGCGGTGGAGGGTTCCGAGGCCGGAACAAGGTGCGTCTAGTAAAACTCTGTCTGCGAGGTTAACAAACTCTGGGAAATGGCGGCTGTCTCCGGTATGAATTTTAATGGATTTCATCTGAAGTCTGTCGGCATTTTCTTTAAGTTTTTTGAGTCTGCTGGCGGTTTTGTCGCAGGCATAAATTGTCCCTTCATCCTGCATTAATTCGGCGCTGTGGGTGGTTTTCCCCCCCGGTGCGGCGCAGGCGTCGATGATAGTTTCCCCTGCCTGGGGCCCTAGTAAATGGGTGACTAATTGAGCGCTGCTGTCTTGGATTGTCCACCAACCTTCGCTGTATCCGGGGAGGTTTTGAATGGCGCCGATGCTGCCATTTAGTCTTAATGCTTGGGGCAAGTTGGGGATTCTGCTAGTTGAGATGTTGTGGGTTTTGAAGGCAGCTTCAATTTGGGCGATCGAGCTTTTTAAAGGATTGATTCTCAGGTCAATTGTGGGAGATTGGTTGAACCATTCACAGAGTTGTTCGGTTTCGGTTTCGCCTATTTGTTCGATCCACAATTTCACCAGCCATTCGGGGAAGCTGTGCAGAATTCCTAGGCGTTCAACGGTGGATTTATAATTAGTAACTGTTAATGGGTTTAAGTCGTTATCTGTTAAACGGATGTATTGGCGCAACAAACCGTTAACAAAACTGCTGAGTCCTGAAAATCCGTTTTCTTTTGCTAGTTGAACGGTGGTGTTGACGGCGGCGGAGGGGGGAATCTGGTTGAGATATTCGAGTTGATATAAGCCTAAATGTAGGATGGTGCGAAGTTCGGGTGGTTGTTGGGAGGATTTCTTTGTGGCTAGTTTGTCGATGATGAAGTCGATCGATCGCATTCTCCTGACGCTACCGTAAACTAATTCTGTCACTAAACGCCGATCGAGGTCGTTGAGTTGAGAATTGCTGAAAGCGCGATCGAGTGCGGCATCTGCGAATGCACCGCGGCGGTGGACTTCGCGGAGTGCGAGAAAGGCTATTTGGCGGGGATTTTGCATAATTAAGATATGGGGGTCTAGAAACCGGGTTTTTTACGATAAGATGCGTTACAGCCCGCAGATTTGGTGAAAAACCCATTTTCCGATCGCCCGTGATTCGAGGACTATTATAATCTCAAATGTCCTCTGGATTTATGCCCATTTCTCGGAGTTTTTCTGAAAGGCGATCGGCTTTTTGCTGTGCTAACTCTTTATCTTGCCGTTCTTGTTCCATTTGTTGCTGTGTTAGTTCCATTTGTCGCTGTGCTGATTCCTGTTGTCTTGACAACTCCACATAAGACAAAAACTTCTGTCCATCAGGCCGATAAATTTCCAAGTCTCCCGATGCAGTTTGAAAACGGATCTGCAAACGCGGACTCACCCAACCATCCATTAATTCAATATAGTTGAGTTTTCCATCAGAACGCAGCCAACCAATTAATTCATTATCCTCTGGACTGTAGACATAATATTCTTCGACTCCATAATCCTGGTAGAAATTAAACAGCTTAAACAGTGCTCCGATTCGATTTCCAGGCGAGAGGATTTCAAAGACAACTTGCGGGGCGATATTATCTTCAAGCCACTGTTGGTAGGAACCTCTGTAACCTTTCGGTCTGCCAAACACTACCATCGTATCAGGTGCTTGGCGAGTTTTGTTATCTCCTTCGACGGGATACCACAGCAAATCACCGGCTACAAAGACATTTTCGTTGTCTTTGTATAAGGCATCTATTCCACCTTGAATGGTGACAATTAGTTCAAACTGTTTGGTATTGTCTGACATGGGTTTGCCGTCGCTGTCTGGGTAGATGATTTCTGCTGAGGTTTTAGTTGGAATTGTTGCGGTCATGGGGATGAGTCCTTTGCTAGTATCATCAATTTCTATTTTATACCTATTTTATAGGACTTACGCACGGGGCCCAGAAACCGGGTTTTTTTACGAAAAGACGCGTTCGTACTCGAAGATTAGGTAAAAAACCCGGTTTCTTTGTGGGAGTGCGTAAGTCCTGTTTTACTTATTCTGTTTTGGTTGACACTAATGGTTCTAATAAATTGCGTTCTTCTATGGGAAGCTCTAGCAAAACTCGTCTGTCGCCCTTTGTTTTCTTATAGCGGACAGCCGCATTCAGCAGGCGGATGGGAATTTGGAATTGTTCGTAAGTAGCTTGGGGACGCCGATCGCATAATAGGCTACTCTGTTCACTCCGAAAACGCAGAGGCTTCAATCAGCTACCGATCCATGCAGGTCTATTAGTAGGAGAATAAACAATGAAATTCAGGGTGGAAAATTTTAACGGAAGACTGATCGCTATTTTTGATCGAGAATTACCCCCTCGGAGCTATCTCCTAGCAGCTTTTCTTGAAGAAGCTCGGTCTACGAAAGGACAAATATACCTAGAAATTATTGATAAAATTGAATGTAGCAAAAATCTGAGGGATGTAAAAGTAACTGCATTGACTGGCAATTGTATAGATGCTGAACTTTATACCGACCGTATTGTAATTACAGAACTATGGCCCACAGGTGAAGAAGATGCAGAACCAGAAAGCACGGAGATCCTTTTGACAGAAGCAAAAAGGCTACTGCTGGAGTGGCAATCAATTTTGAATCTGTGGTGTGAACAGCAGGCCCAATAAATAATTAATCAGCAGATTAACTGGTTCCCAGGCTCTGCCAGGGCACCGATATCACTCTTGCTCTGCCTCGCAAGTCTTAGACTAGGGGGAGGCAGAGCCTCCAAATCTACCTCCCCAGGCTGAGCCGGGGAACAAGAAAAAATATAAAAAATATTCTTTAAGACTTGTTACAATACACAAAACTTCATACTTTCCCCAACACTGGATGACCTTTTTCAACGCCTCCGAACCCCTAATCCGCTGCAAACAGGAACATCTCGACGTACAAGACCTCGAAGGCCTGTTGCAAATCCGCTGGCAAATTGGAAATATTACTCTTTTCTCAGGATTTTATACCCGCATCGACCAAACTTTTCTGCTTTGGGGTTTGGTGACAGGGGGGATTTTTTTTACGGCTCAGTTTTTCCCTATCAGTTGGAGCTTTCAGGCGATTCTGTGGTCAACTTTGACTTTAATTGGCACTGGGGTAATGGCTGTTTTGACTTTGTTTTGGGTAAGAGTCGAGCGAGTTAGCTGGATTCTTTACTCTTGGGCGATTTTGATGATAAGTGGTTTGGTTCTGACCGATTGCAGTATTTTTGCCGGTTGGGGAGGTTTGTTGCTGCACCTTTGCGATTTGTGGTTGGGGTTGAGCGCGATCGGCTATTTGTTGACGGGACTCGGTTTGCGATCGCGCACTTTTCTCCTGATGGGACTAACTCATTTATTTAGCATACCTCTATTAAGTTTTGTTGCACCTTGGCAATATCTAACCACAGGAATAATTATGGCTGGCTGTTTGTTGTTATTGTCCGAATTGCAGTGGGATATGCGATCGCCGATCGACAATAGTTTGCTAAGCGCAGAACAGAAAGAATTTAATAGAATTCAACAGCAACTGCGACAGAGTGGCGCGATGGTATCCAAATAAATCACAAATGTAAAGAATTCTGTAGCACTGCTGACACTTTCCACAAATCGTACACAATAGTAAAGATACAGCATCAATAAAAAACCAACTTTAACCAGAACAGGTGTTTTGCTGTTTTACCTGTGAATCGCCAACTTTAGGGGAACGGTGTCCGGGAGGCGACGGGCTAACAATGCTGTACTTGCGACGAGAAAAGTTAATTCCGGTTGAGAGTAGTTGTTAAAACAAAAAAAGTGGTGCAGGGTTTTTACCGTTTCCCCTGCTTCGCAGTCTCTGAGGAGAGGCTAAACCCTCTACTAGAACAGCCCGACGAGATTGACACAAGTTTTGACAGTTGCTCATGCCGATTTTTAAGTTCAGTGTTTAAGAAAATTGAGGAAATGCTCGCTGAGGAGCATTGCAGGACTTAGGATTAAATAAGTCCTGCTTTATCCTGGAAAATTTAAGTTCTGTTTTACTCTGACGTGCGTTTTCGCAATATCTCCCTTACTTCCATTAAAATCTGGCCCAACATATTTTTGCCGCTGCCATCTTTACCGCAACCCCAATAGTAATCAACAGGGGAATTTTCCACTATTTCCTCATCCGCTGTAGCGAGTAAAATTTCTCTAATTTCGGCATGAGTTTCAAATTTTCGGAGTACGGCTTTTCTCATGATATCATCTTTTACTTTTTCCCAATCTTTGCGGAGGGGACGAGAGCGATCGCGTCCCATTTTTGCGGCATCTTTCGGCGTTTTTGCTTGGCGAATTTGGTCGCAGTGAGCCGTTTTGGGAAACTTTTGTGCTTGAAAATAATGTTCGGTAGTTGACCAATATTCTCCGTCTAACTCGAATCCATGACTGGAAAAATTAGAAAAACAGCCGTATTCGCTGGCAGTGGTGTAGAAGTAGATAGCCATAAAGTCTGCGATTTCAATTTCGTTAATAATCTTGGTTAATCGTCAGTTTTACCTCTCTGAATTATCCAATATCTTCAACCGCACATCAATATCTTCAAGATGGGAACCGATGTAAGACAGCAGGGCGTAGATGAATACGATCACCCCTACCATTTCCAAAATTTCCTCAACACAAACCATCAAACCGTATATCAAGTTTCGTTTAGTTACCGCATCTGCATAATAGCCAGTAACCATTTCCATGCCAAGTGCTCCACCCACATATATACTGCCTGCTAGTAAGAAAAAGTCCCTTGTTTTCCGGGGTAGGTGCCGGAGAAACTTCAGATAAGCCAGCGCAGTAACCCCAACAAAAATCGCCCCCGGAATTACCCAAATGAAGTAAAAAAATCCCCCTAAATTCAGTGCCTTTCGCAAGTCGTTAATAATTAATATTTCGTGCAGACTCAATATTTCATCTAAAGAAAAAAATACAAACATCAACGCCAGCGCTTTCCAGTGTCCAAAATACCGATCGCCCTGCTTCTTCTTAGCACTAGCAATAATACCTAGCAAAATCGCGCAAAACAGCAAAGTAAAGGACGAGTACCACGAAGGATAATTTATTTCTTGGTCTAAGTTAAACAAACTAATCCAGCGTTCTTTATAGTTAAAACCGTACCGCAGAACTTGTACGATGCAACCAGCAACAGCAAAGAAGAGCACCCAAATGCTGAGAGAGAAGGCAACTCTCTTCGGCGAAACAGAAATAAGGAATTTCATCAAGTTTTTGATAAACTAGAACAAGCAAAATCAAACTATAAAGTAAAAAGTTACAAATCGCAAGAGCGGCACAATCCGCCACCTCGGATTTTTATTTAGAAAAAATTACCAATCACTGACAATGCACGTTCAAATTGAAACTTTCACTGTCCGCAAGCGGTTTGCGCTTACCATCAGCCGCGGTACAACAGCCCAAAGTACGAATTTATGGGTAAAATTAGCACACGAAGGCATCGAAGGTTGGGGAGAAGCATCGCCCTTTTCCACAGGTTCTCGGCCCCAAACTACCGAAATGCTGTTAGCTGCATTGCAAGAAGTTGCACCGCTGCTAGAAAAGTTTACTTTGTTCGATCGCCAAAAAATCGAACAAGTATTAACAGAGGTCAACTTACCCTCATCCGCCCGCGCCGGCATCGACATGGCAATGCACGACTGGCTGGGCAAAAAAGCAGGCTTGCCACTGTGGAAAATGTGGGGATTAGATCGATCGCGCATCGTCCCCACCTCCGTCACAATCGGCATTAATTCCCCCTCTGGTGCAATAGAAAGAGTGCGCGATTGGTTTGGCAAAGCTCCAGCAGGTCTCAAATACCGCGCCGTTAAGGTTAAATTAGGAAATCCCGCAGGAATCGAAGCCGACAAAGCTATGTTAATAGCAGTGCTAGATGAAGCACCAGCTAACCTTAAAATTAGTGTTGATGCTAACGGCGGTTGGAGTTTGACCAGCGCGATCGAAATGTGTCGCTGGCTGGAAAAATACAATATAAATTATGTCGAACAGCCGCTTTCACCCCTCGCAGATATGGATGAATTCTCAGAACTGTACCGTCAATCGCCCCTGCCAATTTTTGCTGATGAAAGTTGCTTTAATAGTTCCGATATACCCAAGTTAGCGCACTGCGTCCACGGCATCAATATCAAAATGATGAAGTCAGGCGGATTGACGGAAGCAATGCGGATGATTCACACCGCAAAAGCCTACAAGTTGCAAGTAATGTTCGGCTGCTATTCTGATAGCGCGATCGCAAATACAGCAGCCGCACAACTTTCACCGCTAGCTGACTATTTGGATTTGGACAGTCACTTAAATTTATTAGACGATCCTTTCACCGGTGCGATCGTCGAAAATGGGTGTTTGCTGCCAAACGGGCGATCGGGATTGGGAGTGCGGCGAATTGAGATTGTAGAATAGAAGTATCGCTCAAAACACATCTGGAGATACTATGATGCCAGTGGAATCAATAGGAGAGCAAATTGATAGAGAAGCCAAGCTTTTCTTTGAAGAACACAAGCCGCCGACTGATTTAATTTTTGATGATGGTGCAGAAATGGAAAGCAACCGCCACCGTATAGCAATGACCGTTTTAATCCGTTCCGTAGAACAAGGTTTAGCTAACCGAAACGATTTTTTTGTCGGTGGCAATATGTTTATTTATTACAGCGCTAAACAGATTCGGAATCAGGATTTCCGAGGCCCGGATTTTTTCGCTGTGTTGGGTGTTGACAGCAATCCTTCCCGACAAGGCTGGGTAGTTTGGGAAGAAAACGGACGTTACCCGGATGTCATTGTGGAACTGCTGTCGCCGTCAACGGCAAATCAGGATACAGGCAAAAAAAAGGATATTTACGAGCAGGTTTTTAGAACTCCTGATTACTTTGTTTTCGATCCTTTCGAGCCGAATTCTTTGCAAGGATGGCGTTTAGATGCCAACCTGCGCTATCAGCCGTTAGTGGCCAACGAGCGGGGTTGGCTGTGGTGCGAAACCTTAGGCTTTTGGTTGGGCACTTGGGAAGGAATTGTCGATCGAGAAACAGCAACTTGGGTGCGTTTTTTCGACGAATCTGGCAATTTAGTTTTGTTGCCGGAGGAAGCCGCTCAACAACAAGCCGAAGCCGCTCAACAACAAGCGGAAGCCGCTCAACAGCAAGCCGAACAGGAACGCCAGCGAGCCTCGCGACTAGAGGCCAGATTGCGAGAATTGGGAGAAGATCCGAATGATCTTACCATGAACCCAAATCACAGCTAACACCCAATCGATTTTAGATTTTAGATTTTAGATTTTAGATTGAAGCTAAAATCTAAAATCGCCGTCTCAAAAGTGAACCAATGACTAAAAACTATCCGATCAAAAATGGTAAAGTTGCTATCCTGCTGCACGAGGGAATTCTCGGTTCTTCCGGCAAAACAGGCTTAGCTTTTTTACGCTACAGCGAAGCACAAATTGTAGCAGTAATAGACCGCAAATGTGCCGGAAAATCTTTACCTGAATTAACGGGAATTCCTCAACAAGTACCGATAGTTGCTTCCGTTGCAGCAGCACTGCAATTTGCGCCGGATATTCTGCTAATTGGCATCGCTCCTTCCGGCGGTGTTTTGCCTGCGGAATGGCTGCCAGAAATTAATCAAGCGGTAGCAGCGGGTTTGTCAGTTGTCAACGGTTTGCACGCGAAACTTGCACCTTTGATAACAGTTCCGTTAACCGAAAATCAATGGATTTGGGACGTGCGTCAGGAACCGAAATCTGTCGGTGCGATCGCCTCTGCTGCTGCGGCTAAATTAAGTTGTCGCCGCGTGTTAACTGTGGGTACAGATATGAGCGTTGGCAAAATGTCAACCAGTCTGGAACTTAATCGCACTTGCTTGCGGCGAGGTTTGCGTTCCAAATTTTTAGCAACGGGACAAACGGGTTTAATGATTGGAAATGAAGGCATTCCTTTGGATGCAGTGCGAGTTGATTTCGCCGCTGGTGCTGTCGAAGAAATGGCGATAAAATTAGGTTCTGAATGCGAGATTCTGCACGTAGAAGGGCAAGGTTCGCTATTGCATCCGGGTTCGACGGCGACTCTGCCGCTGTTGCGGGGTTCGCAGCCAACTCACTTAATTTTAGCGCACAGAGCCGGACAAACTAGCATTCGCAATCACCCGCACGTATCGATTCCCAGGTTATCAAAAGTAATTGAATTGTACGAAATGGTAGCCGCTGCTGCGGGTGCTTTTGCAGGGGGAAAAGTGAGCGCGATCGCCCTCAACACTCATCACTTCAATGAGGCTGATGCGCTGTTAGCAATAGCTGAAGTTCAAGCAGAAACGGGATTGCCTTGTACCGATCCGGTAAGGTTTGGCGCGGAGGTTTTGTGGGAGGCGATCGACAATTAGTATGCTACAATAAATTTCAATTGAAGATGCAAAGCCATGACACAATCAATTCAAGCAAAAACACTGACTCTGCACGATGTCAAAACAAAATTTAACTTCCAACTTTGTGAAGACGAGCAATTCTTCCGGGAGTGGATTGACGATTTACCAGAAATTACTAATGAAGAAAAGCGATATCTAGACAAAGTAAAGGCTGGCTATACTAACAGTGCCGAGTACCCAATGATAGAAGATACCGTAAAAATGGTGGTACTGGCTCCCTTGCTATTTTTAGCAGGTTTATTCTTGACTCCCTTTCACATAGAGTCAGAAAAATCGGTGGAACTGGTTACAGTGGATGAAGATATACTTGTCAGAGGAAGCATTGATATTCTGCTTTTAATTGAATCTTTTTGGGTTGTGGCGATCGAAGCCAAGCGAGCTCAATACTCTCTTGATGCGGGACTTCCACAGCTACTCTTTTATATGCTGAATGACCCGAATTCAGAAAGACCATCATTTGGACTTCTGAGTAATGGCAGTAGTTTCCGATTCATCAAAGTGACTAAACAAGGTACACCCCATTATGCTTTGTCTAAGCTTTTTGATATTTGGAGCCCGGACAACGAACTTTACGAAGTTTTTCGCATATTTAAACGAATCGCTGCTGTAGTTTCCAACTATAACTAATGACTGAAATTTCTGTTTCCTTACCCCCAGAATGCGTTCTACGCCAAGCCTCAGCTCAAGATATCAAATCAATTAGAAGGTTAGTGTGGAGCGCCAAACTCGATCCAACTCAGTTGCGCTGGGAGCAATTCTGGGTCATCGAATGCGGTGGGAAATTGGCAGCTTGCGGACAGTTGCGGAACTTTGCGGGCGCGCAAGAATTGGGCAGTTTGGTGGTGGCGAAAGAATGGCGCGATCGAGGTTTGGGAAGATACCTCACAAAATATTTAATTCAACAAGCTACAGAACCGCTATATTTAGAATGTTTGGGAAAGCGACTCGCATCATTTTATACTCGCTTTGGATTCGTAGAAGTTTCCGTACAAGAATTGCCGCAGTCGCTTAAATTCAAGTTCGGTTTGTCTCAATTAGCTAAAACTTTATTCAAAATTCCTGTAACAATTATGCAGTATCAAGCAGGTTTTCTATAATTATGACTTTTATGAATTTAAGATTCTGAATTTATGAATGGATTTTAAGTTCGACCTGTTCAATAATTGGATAACAGGGTGCGATCGAGCTACACCGAGCGAAAACTCCTACCGCGTCGCGATATCTGCGTCAGTCTCGATCGCCTATTGTCTATGCCTAAATAGGTAGGTAAAAACTCACATCTTGCACTATTCTCAGGAACAGGCAAGATGCCTGTTCCACAAAGAGTGAATTTTCTTGTGGAACAGGCATCTTGCCTGTTCATAAAAAGCTTATAGAAAATGGTGCAACATCTGAGTACAAATCAACCTCGCATGGGGAGGGCGGGTGAGTGCCCTAGTAAAGTGGTTTAGATCATAGATCCGGGCGCTTACGGGCCCCTAATGGCGCACAGGGTGTCAGAAACCGGGTTTTTAGGGGTTTGGTGCCAAAGTCACCGACTAGATATGTATGGATATTCCGGATTGGGCGATGGAGACGGCGTAAGTTCATAATTCACCGTTCGCGGTAGTCCAGTTGGCTAAATTGGCACAGCTACAAGCCTGATAGCTAGGCACAAACCGTTGCAAAATCGTTGTTTGCAGGTTGGCAAGTGTCATGTGCCAGTACCAGACTCGGAAAGTGGACTGGCGATCGCCCCAAAGATATTCGACTCCTGGCACATTAGTAAGTGTAAAGCAAGTGAGTCACAACCCAATCAAAAAATTCAACCCACAAGTTAAACCCAAAAATAAAACATTTTCACAGCAGCAGTAATGCGGAATCAGACAATCTCTAATGTAGCTAACCACATCTACCCTTAAGGTAAATCCCACCAACTACTCAACCATTAAATCCTTAATTCAATACCTCGTAATTAATGGATTTTGACTCCCCGCAACCGCTTCTCAAATCCCCTCAACATTTCAAAAATTCTTAGCTTTTATCCTGATAAAAGCACGGAAGGCAAGAACAATGAAATATCAAGGCAATCAGTCAATCTTAACCGAGGAAATGCAGCCTCTCAAATAGCATAAACAGACAATTACACATCCCCATATATTTTAACACCACAGGAGTAAATATCATGTTCAACGTAGTAAAAGCTTTCGGCTCGATTTTCTCTACCCAAGGATACAGCACAGCTAACAATATGCTCATCAAAAATTACGTCAACACCAATTTTAACTATTTCAACGAAGAAGCAGTCGTCGATGAATCGATTTACCCGAATCAAACAGGTCGCGTCCGCTTCCAAGGTAGCTGGTGGCCCGCACGGTGCGATCGCCAAATCACCCTCACACCCGGAGACACGGTTTATGTCATCGGCGTTGACAACATCACTCTGTTAGTTTCCCTCGCTCCCGCAGACTAAATCAGAGATTGAACAACCAGGAAATGCAACCTTTCAAATAGCATCAATAGGCGATTAAACTTCCATATATTTTAACACAAAAGGAGTCAACAAAATGTTTAACGTAGTAAAAGCTTTCGGTTCTATTTTTTCTCTTCACACCTACAGCCCAGAAAAGAATATCTTAATGGATAACTACATCAACACCAATTTTAACTACTTCAACGAAGAAGCAGTCGTCGATGAATCGATTTACCCGAATCAAACAGGTCGCGTCCGCTTCCAAGGTAGCTGGTGGCCCGCACGGTGCGATCGCCAAATCACTCTCACACCGGGAGACACGGTTTATGTCATCGGCGTTGACAACATCACTCTGTTAGTTTCCCTCGCTCCTGCAGACTAAACTAGAAAGTAATCTCAACTTTTTCACTGTCTGAGCCCCGACTTATTCAAGAAGTCGGGGCTCAGACTATTCTGTTTTTTAGTGGCAATTTGGCTTAAATATCCCCTTTATTTCTTAGCCCGCGGAGGCGGGCATTGTTTGTGTAGTAGCGGTTTCAACCGCCGAATTATAAAGGAGGTAAGCTGTTCTGCGCTACAATAAAATGGCATTTTTGAGAGCTTGTTTGTTGAGGCGATCGCGGAGTTGAGATTCGCTACTTTCTCGGCTGACTGCTGCTTTTTCTGATGCCTTAGCGATCGGTAGTGGTTCGAGCAGTTTGGCTTGAGCTTCCTGAATTGAAGGGTAATTTTCAGCCCAGGATGAAATCGCTTCTGAGAGGACATCGATCTCATCGGATAAGGGTTCAATTAGCTGCGCTAGTTCGGTTAATTGTTCGGCCCCGAAGAGCGATCGCTGCTGAGTTAATAGTTCGATAAACGAGTCGATATTTTGTTCGGGGAGTGACATCGATTCCCGTTGAATTTTGTTAATTGTTTGCCGAACAAATTCGAGAGACAAATCTAATAATTGCGCGATCGTCTCTAAATTCATTCCAAATGCTATCATCCGACGAATGGCTTCTAACTTCGCTTGGCGTTCACCTTGTTCGAGTCCTTGTTCGAGTCCTTCTTCTAAACCTTCTTGCTTGACTTCCTGGTAAAATCGAGTTTGTCTGAGTTCGCTTAAATTCAACATGGCGGCAATTTCCTCGCGGCTTTTCTGGGGGAGTTTGTAGACGATAATTGTTTCGATGAGGTTAATTAAATCGCGTTGAACGGTGGGATCGGATATCTGTTGTCGGGCCATTGCGATCGACTGCCGTGCTTGTTCTGCTGCTGTCTCTGCTGGCTCGATTACCAGTTTAACAACTTTGACTCCGAGCGATCGATCTGCGGCTTCTGGCAATTCATCGAGGTAAATCCGTTGGACGCGCTGACTGGTTAAGAGTTCCTGAAATTGCAGCATCTGTTCGTGTTCGATGCGACGATTGGGATAGATGACAACTACGCGCCAAGGATTGAGGGGTTTGTATTGTCGCAGATAGAGAAAGAGTTCGCCAAAGATGCGGTAGTACAAGTCGGCATCGGGTTGAAACTGAACTTCAGCCAAGTAAAATGGTTTTTCAGGTTCTTCGGTTTTGGGGAGAAATAACCCGTCGATGCGGAATGCGAGTTGTTTGATTTCGCGGGAGGTGAATTCATAGGCGGTGGCTTCGTCTGGGGAACGATCGATCAGTTCAAAGAAGAAGCGGGGAAATTCCTGAAACAGGCTGTAGAAAATGGTGTCTGTTTTCATGAGTTGTCGATGCGAATCGAAGATGGGTACTATATCATGCCAAGATTGGTAAATGCGATCGCCTATATGTACCTCTTGCCCCAGAACTGAATATCCTGTAAACTAGGTTAAGAACGCCTAAGTAAAAATATTGAGTCAAATGTTGTCAATACCTCTTCTGTTAACAATAGCAGCCTTGGTTGGTATATTAATAATCTACCTGAGTAGAACGTGGCTTCAAATGCGACACGAGCGGAATTCGCTGAGACAGGCTCTGAGTAAGTATCAGAGTTTAACTTCCCGGGAAGAAACAGAAAAGCAACTAGATTCAAACATTCAGTTAAAACAAAACGAGCTACAAGAACTGGATGTCCAACAGGAAACCATAAGAACCTCTATCAAAAACTTACAAGCTAAACTGCGTGAGAATCAGGCTAAAGAGTATTTGATATCTATAGAGGCTTACGAACCAAAATATGATTTTATAAACTCTGGAGATTATCTACAACAATTAGGAGAAATTCAAAAAAAACAGCGAACAATGCAACGCAATAACGAAGCCTTTATTTCTGATACTCCCTGGAGTATAGGAGAAGGTAAACAAGGAGAAAAACAAGGAGAAAAAATGATAAAAGACCTCCTAAAGATGATAGAAATTGTATTTGAAGAACAGTGCAGGTATGTTGGCCAAGAAGTTACATCTAAAAACCTTGATTCTTTAAAGAAGAAGATAAATGACTATTGTGATAAAATTAATAGGTATTTGCAAAAAATAGACTGTAGGATCTCCGAAAAGTATTTAAGTCTTAAATTGATACAGCTAGATATCGAGTATGAATTAGAATATATAAAAGAGAAAGAGAAAGCAAGAGAAAGAGCAATCAAAGAACAGATGGCACAAGAAAAAAAAGAGCGCATTAAAATGGAAAAGGCGCAACAAGAAGCTGAAGAAGCTGAGCAAAGAGAAAGGCAATATCAAGAAGAGCTTGTAGGTCTAGAAAAGAAAAAAGTGGCTGGTTTACAGCCAGAAGAATATGAGAGTCAAAGTAAATATCTTAAAGAGGGGCTTTTTCAAGCTAAAACTGATAAAGAAAAAGCTCAAGAAAAAGTTATTTCATGTTCCCGAATGCTCAAGTCTGGTTACATTTATGTAATTTCAAATATTGGTTCTCTCGGACGAGATGTATATAGGATATTTATGACGAAGAATAGTGACCCAGATGTATATATCAGAACCATGAATCCTTATGTTCCATTCCCCTTTGATATTCATTATAAGATTGTTTCAGATGATGCTTCAGCCACAATACAGCATTTTCATGAGCAGTTTTATGATAGAAGAGTGAATATAGAAAATGAAAGGAGAGAGTTTTTTAGGGTTTCATTCAATGAAATTGAGCAAATTGTACAAGAACTTGAGCGAGAGACTGGGGCTTTGACGATTGAAAAATGTGAAAGAGTACCTCAAGCTTACGAATACCGCAGAACTAAAGTAGCAGAACGAAGAAAATCCGATGATACAACCTTAATCGACGCATATATAGATGAAGATGAGATAGCTTAGGAACAGTAACGACATAAAAACATATTGGAATATAGTCAGCTATAAAGAGCGAACAATCCTGAAACCAATATTGTGAGATGGTTTGTTGGTATTATTGTACCAGCGGCTAGCAGAACGACATCGTAAGGGTTCATTACGCCACGAACCACCACGGATTACATGAGTTTGATTTTCGCTACCATCTAGCCATTCATCTCCATTGGTAGGTGAACCATCATAACTTTCATGCCAGCTATCTAAACACCATTCCCATACGTTGCCATGCATATCAAATAGTCCAAAGGAATTCGCTACTTGAAAGCTATCTACTGAATTAGTTTTTTCACGATAAATTCCTTGAGGTTCTGAACTCCAAAGATAGCGACCATCGTAATTAGCTAAGTTGCTAGTAATTGTTTCGCCAAAATGAAAAGGAGTTGTAGTTACTGCACGACAGGCGTATTCCCACTCTGCTTCGCTAGGAATACGATACTCGTGACCTGTTTTTTGAGATAAGCGATCGCAAAACTCAATGGCATCATACCAAGAAACATTAGTAACTGGATGTTTTTTTCCTCCCAAGTTTGACGGACGAAGTTTTAGCTTTTGATGGACTTCTTTTAAACCAGCAATTTCTCTCCACTGTGCTTGTGTAATTGGTGTCTTACTCATCAGAAAAGGTTTAACTTTAACTGAATGTTGAGGTCTTTCATTAATGTATCGCTTGTCTTTAGATTCCAATGAACCCATTAAAAAATCTCCTCCCGGAATAACAACCATTTCTAACATCACCCCCTTCCCTAAATCTTCGATAAGGCATTGAGTCTGCTTTGGATAACTACTAATCTCTTTACCTTGAGCATCTATTGTCACCGTTATAAATTCAAAGGGTTGAGTTCCAGGAATTGATGGGATAATCAAGTTGGTATTTTGTTGTTCCTCCAAACCCTCTATCCCTTGCTTGGGGGTAGAAATTATAGGTAATTCCTGCTGCTGTCTAGTGGATTGTAATTGCGTTGGAAACTCTTCTATATTGTTACTGTTGTTCGATTTTTCGTCACGTTTGAATAGATAGCCATCTTTCACGCGCATAAAGATAACAGGGGTGGCAAAATCCCGTTTCCGATATTGCGTATTCAGCGCGATCGCTCTCCTTCCATTCTGAGCCGCAATACCAACTGGGTCATCCTGAGCTAACCGTTTGTAGAAGCAATCAGCAAAGCGACTTGCTGTAAAGTTAGAAACTTCGTACTGCATCGCCACAACCACCGGAATATTCTGCTGCACAATCTTAGAGGAAACGCCAACAAAAGCTTGCGAAGCAGACAGCTTTCCCCCCTCACAAGCTTGCAGCATTACAACTCCAGGGCGGTGTCGGTTAAATAGCCCACCGAAGAAACTGGCATCTACCCATAAGGCTTCGTCCATATCGTCAACCAGAGCAATTTCCCCCACTTCCTGACCTCTCTCATCATGCAGACGACCATGCCCAATGAAGTGAAAAATATGGGGTTTTTGTTCTAGCACCTCATCAATAGCTTCAGGAGTGGCTGGATTGACAATGGGTAGTAGCTCGACCAGATCAGATTGGTTAGTTGCCAGTTTTTCTAACGCAACCTGCACTTTTTCATAGACAACTGAACCTAAATTTATGGGTGCAGCGATCGCTAAGGCAATCCTCAGCTTTTCATCTAGGTTTAACTGAATCGCAGGAGCTGAATACCATTGGGAACGTCGGCGGGTGAAGATGAGATTAGGGTCAGTTCCCAGCCATATTTCACCTAAGTTTGCACTCCCAGGTAAGCAGGTGAACTCCCAAGGTAATGCCGCCACATCAGACATTCCATGCTCATCAATATCTAGCTCAACTTGCAGCAACTGCTTGTCTGTCTGCACGACATCGTAATAAAAGTTTACGAAATCCTGGCGCAGTACATTATCAAATAGAATATTAAACAAACCTTCTCCAATGGCGCGTGTATTGCTGGATTCTTTCAGATCGTTGTTACCAGCCACTTCGAGCAAGGGTTTAATTTCTTCTAACTTCTCATAGCTAAATATCCCATAAGGTTCACCTAGAGGTTGATGCTGAGCATCCCACTTTTTCACCTGCACACGATCGTAGTTAGCCACGCAAATGCGATAAGTACAGTAAGCTTTTGTCATTGATTATTATCATAAAATAGTGAATTTCTACCTAATTTTCTAGCCTTTAGTAGTTGCTTGGGGTAGAATGAGCGACCATTTTTCATTTGCAATTCGAGCCAACTGAATCGCAGCTTCATCACGGCGCAGTAGATTCTTGAACCGATCTGATAATTCGCTAAATACATCCCGCACATCGGCAGTCAGCCAATTCATATTGGGTTCTGCCCAGGCCATCCCTCGCAAATTAATCGATTCTGTTCCTTTAGGCACTTTGAAAACCACTGCAAATTTTGCTGTTCCGACTTTTTGAATTTCCTCGTCTTGGATGCGCCAATAACAAGTGGAATTCCCCTCACCTACGGCAGTAATCTCAGCATGACTCAGTTCGTATTTATATTCAGGAAGCGCCAGAAATGCTTTGAGTTCATTCTTATTTGCTGCATTTGTTTTTAGCTCACCCGGAAGCAGGTTTGTAAGTTCACCTAGCCAAGCGCTGTCTACTCCAGCACTCCATTCGAGGTTTCCATTTAGCCCGATGTCTATGCCAACCCCAAAATTCATTATAGTTCGCCACTTCTGATGAGGGAAAATGCTCTGAATAATTGGCTCATTATTACCTTTGGGATGAAAATCAAGCTTACAGATTAACCGTCTGAATTGAGCGCCCGGTTTAGGACGCAAATCTACTGTCAGTGTCATGTAATAAAAATCATACTGAGTTTGCATCTGCTGTTTATAGATGCCGATTAATTCAGTCCCACTTTCTTTAAATATTTCCTCTGTCAGCAAGATCAACCTATCTTGCGGATTGCCAAAGCTGACCTGAGTTTTCAATAGACTCTCAACGGCTGCTGCACCTGTACCAAGTTTTGTCCCTCCAGCCAGGGTGCCTTCCCACTTTTGCACCTCTTGAAGGAGTTCTGACAGCAGGGTATCCGCTTCTTGGATGTTAGGCAGGGATAGGTTATCGCTCATATTAGGTCTCTCGGGTGGTGATTACAATATTTTCCCTACAACCAAGCTGATTTTGGGAAATTGTAAAAGTATCTTTATCATTGTAAGTTGCTGGAGAGTGTACGTAGGCTCGATCGCCATAAATCCGCCACTCCTAGTATGCTTAAATAAGTTGAGACACATACTAACCATATTTAAACCAGTGAACTTTCAATCAGTCATTGCCACCTTAAACAAATTCTGGAGCGATCGAGGATGCCTGATCGCCCAATCCTACGACACAGAAAAAGGTGCAGGAACCATGAATCCCCACACCTTTCTCAGAGCAATTGGCCCCGAACCTTGGTCTGTCGCCTACATCGAACCCTGTCGCCGCCCCACCGACGGACGCTACGGCGAAAATCCCAACCGCTTCCAACATTACTATCAATATCAAGTTTTAATTAAACCCTCTCCTCCCAACATCCAAGACATCTATTTAGACTCCCTCAGAGCATTAGGAATTCGCCCAGAAGACCACGACATTCGTTTCGTAGAAGATAACTGGGAATCGCCCACCCTCGGAGCTTGGGGCGTCGGCTGGGAAGTCTGGCTCGACGGCATGGAAATCACCCAATTTACCTACTTTCAACAATGCGGTAGCATTGACTGTCGCCCTGTCTCCATTGAAATTACCTACGGACTAGAACGCCTCGCAATGTATCTCCAAGAAGTCGATGCGATGACGAAAATTCAGTGGAAAGATGGCATCACTTACGGCGACGTTCACCTGCAAGGAGAAATAGAACAGTGTACTTATAACTTTGAAGCTTCCAATCCAGAATTGCTGTTTACTCTATTTGGATTGTACGAGCAAGAAGCCGAACAATTGACAAAAAAAGGATTGGTTTTGCCTAGTCTTGATTATGTGTTAAAATGTTCTCACACTTTCAATTTACTCGATGCTAGAGGTGTAATTTCGGTAACGGAAAGAACTCGGTATATCACCAAAATTCGCAACTTGGCGCGGCGAGTGGCTCAGCTTTATTTGGAACAGCGCGAAAAGCTGGGTTTTCCTTTAGAAAAAGCTGTAAAAGTTTGAGTTTGAGTTGGATTGTGGGGCGGGCATCTTGCCTGCTTCGAGAACGGGCAAGATGCCCGTTCCACAAAGAGTGAGTTGGATTGGGGAGTGGGCATCTTGCCTGCTTCAAGAACGGGCAAGATGCCCGTTCCACAAAGAGTCAGTTGGATTGGGGAGTGGGCATCTTGCCTGGCTCAATAACGGGCAAGATGCCCGTTCCACGAAGGTCATGTTTTTAATTAATTAAATGCCTAATTATTCGGAAAATAATACAGAAACAACTCCTCAACTGCGAATTGACGGTGTAAGCTTGAAAACACCGATCGCCTCAAGTCATTTGTTGGAAAATATATCGTTTCAGGTACACAAGGGATCTCGCGTGGCAATTGTGGGCCCTTCAGGTGCTGGCAAAACAACGCTGTTGCGACTGCTAAATCGGCTCAGCACTCCCACCAGCGGCTCGATTTATCTGGAAAATACAGAATATCGCCAAATACCTGCGATCGAACTTCGCAAACAAATCACCCTCATCCTGCAAGAATCCAAGCTTTTGGGAATGTCGGTGCGAGAAGCATTGGCTTATCCTTTGAAGCTGCGGGGCGTCAATTCATCAAACATTAGTGAGAGAATTAGCGGGGCGATCGAACAACTGCACATACCCCAAGAATGGCTCAATCGCACCGAATTGCAGCTTTCCACAGGCCAAAAACAGCTCGTGGCGATCGCCCGCGGCATCATCCTACAACCAAAAATCTTGCTTTTAGACGAGCCAACATCCGCCCTAGACGCCGGAAAAGCCGCCCACCTTTTGCAAGTATTGACACAGCTAACAAACGGCAAAACCACAATTGTAATGGTGAACCATCAATTAGAATTAGCCGAGCAATTTAGCACGCGAATTCTGCATTTACAGCGCGGAAAGCTCATCGAAGATTTGCCCTCTCATCAAATTAATTGGGTGCAACTGCGGCAAAATTTAATCCAAGCAGAAGCAGAAGCCCAACAAGAATGGTGAAGATAAAAAATAGGATGCAGAGCCTCTGGTGTAATTAATTTGGATTTTTTAACCGCAGAGGGCGCAGAGGGCGCAGAGAAAGAGAGGGGAACAAAGAAAAAGAGCCGTTTACAAATTGTTTAGGAAATTAAACCCATTTTTTGATAAATTGGTTTGACTAAATGTTTTAAAGCGGGCAACTGTTTGGTAAAAACTATGGAGCCTAAAACACAAATTATACCTCCAATGATGACTGTATTGGGAGCGCCGATATAATTGGCTAATCCGCCGCCCACTAAATTACCAAACGGTGTCACTCCAAAAAATGCCATCGTGTATATGCTCATCACTCTTCCGCGTTTGTCATCTTCCACAATTGTTTGCAAAAATGTGTTTCCTCCTGCAAATTGCAAAATGAAACCAAACCCCACGAACAACATCATGATTAATGAGAGCCATAAGACGCGGGACAAACCAAAACCTATCAGCCCGAATCCCATAATTGCTGGTGAAATCGCAATCAATTTGCCGAGGCCAACTATACTTTTGCGAGAAATCAAATAAATCGCGCCCGCGAAGGCGCCAACTCCCGAAGATGCCATCAAAAAGCCGAGGGTTTGTGCGTCGCCTTGCAGAATTTTTGTGGCAAAAATCGGGACTAATACTGTGTGTGACATTCCCGCAAAACTGACTAATGCTAATAGCAGTAAAATTGCTCGAATCGGGGGAAACCCGAAGGCATAAACGAATCCTTCTTTTAATCTTTGTAAGGGTTTGGTATTAGTTGCCGCAATTTTACGGGCTTTGATCTTCATCGCTAATAAGCCTGCAATTACAGCTATGTAGCTGAGTCCATCAATAAGAAAGCAATAACTTGCGCCGACTGTAGCTATTAGCAAACCTGCAATTGCTGGGCCGATTAATCGGGCTCCGTTGAACATGGAAGCGTTGAGGGCGATCGCATTTGCTAAATCTTCTTTCTTTTCTACAAGTTCCGGTACAAAAGCTTGCCGTGCCGGCGCGTCAAAGGCGTTAATTGCGCCTTGAAAGAAACTCAGTACCAGGATCTGCCAAATGTTAACGACTCCTGTTAGCGCTAAAAATGCTAGCGCTAAGGATTGAACCATTGCTAATATTTGAGTGGCAATTATGACTCGGTGGCGGTTCCAGCGATCGATTAAAACTCCTGCAAAAGGCAGTAAAATTAATGTGGGGATTTGACTTGTAAATCCCACCACGCCGAGCATCCAAGGTGAATCGCTCAAATTGTAGACAAGCCAAACAGTAGCGACTTGCGTCATCCAACTGCCAATCAGTGAGAGCCCTTGTCCTGCAAAAAACAGGCGATAATTTCTCGATCGCAGCGCTGGAGGAAGTTGTATTGTTTTGATTTTTGCTAGTAGATTCATGCGAGAGTACGGCCTTAGCAATCCTATTTGATTGGTAAACATTTTGTAGGGGTAGCGCCCCGGGGCTTACCCCTAATTAGCTAAGGGCAACCATCGGGGGACTGCCCCTAGACTCATTATTACGAATCATTGAGAATTGCGATATGAGCCGAAGGTTCTATTTTATAACTCCCGAAAACCCGGATTTGAGTATTGTTAAATTTTTGCCCGCAGCAAAACGATCGCCACATTTAAATTTTTCAGTCGCGATCGCTTGACTAACAAGAAATTCCTTCCTCTAACTCTTTCCTCAATCAATGCTCAATAGCCAAGTACCGAGGTAACGCAGCAAGGGAACGTCTCCAGGAGTGCGGATGCGGACGTTGAAATGGTACATTCCGCCCGGAGATGGGTTTTGGACGTTGGAGAGTACAACCTCAACATTGTTGCCTGCAGGAATTGGTTCTGTGGGATAAATTTCTATGAAACGATTTTCTTTGTCCCAGATTACTTCTTGCAATTCTATTGTTTTGTTTTTGACGCGCACTTTAATGTCTTTTTGGTCGAATTCGCCTTTGTAGTAGTCTGGATAGGATATGTTCAGTTGGGCGATCGCCAAACTTACTTTTTTGGAAGGAATTCGCAGCCGATATCTATCGCCGCTCATCCCCGCTTTGCCGTAATCTAAGCGATAGTTTAATTGGTTGGCGCGCTCCGGGCCGCCGAAAATCGTGAATCCTGGCATGGACTGAGCTAAACTGATGGCGGGTAATCCAGCCACCAAGCAACCTGTAACCGCTAGTGCTGAAAATAATCGTCGCATAACAACTCCTCTAATTAAACTCTTGTTGAAATACTCACCGGCTATCAGGCGCGGTGATTCTTGACGCTTCATCGGGTTCTGCTACCGAAATAGTCTGACAATCCCTCAGCGTCCATTTAGAGTCGTGGCGATTCCCCATCCCGACTTGAGCTATATTTCTAGCCGCATTTTCATCTCTATCCTGCTCGGTACCACAATTCAAACAGAGCACTGAGCGAATAGATAAATCGATTTTACCCCACTTGAAACCACAGTCCGAACAGACCTGGCTGGTGGGTTCCCATCGACTAATCACCTTGAACTCTCTGCCCAACTTTTCAGACTTAGCTTCGCACAAAGTCCTGAATTCTCTCCAACCTTGCAAGCTGATTACTCTAGCAAGTTTGCGGTTCTTAACCATGCCCGACACATTTAAATCTTCCAAAACAATCACTTGGTTTTCGTTGACTATTTTGGTCGATAATTTGTGTAGAAAATTTTTACGGACATCAGAAATACGGTTATGAAGCTTGGCGATCTTGATTCGAGTTATATTCCTTCTTTTGGAGTCATGAGGTTGGCGAGCTAACTTGCGTTGCAGTTTGCGAACTTTCCGGTCTAGTTTTTTATAACTAGGACTTTCGGCTTTGGCGCCATTACTCATTACCGCAAAGGTTTTAATCCCTAAGTCGATACCAATACTGGGATGCAAAGCCTCGGATTGAACTGGTTCGACCTCTACAACAAAGCTTAAGAAATAGCGATTAGCGCAATCCTTGATTACCGTGACCGAGCTAGGTGCTGACGGCAAATCCCTCGACCATATTGGCTTGACAATTCCAATTTTTGCTAAGTAAACGCCACCGTTTTTCTTCATGGAAAATCCACGAAGGGTAAATCTGGCCGATTGACGGCTTGTCTTTTTTTTAAACCTAGGATACCGTACTTTTTGCCCTTTTTTTTCCCCTTTATAGGAATCAAAGAAATTCTTAAAAGCCGTTTCTAAATCGGTTACAGACTGTTGCAAGGGAACGCATGACACCTCTTCCAGCCAAGTCCTTTCCTCAGTCTGTTTTGCCCCAGTTATTACTATTTTCTGAAGTTCTGTCGATTTCGGCTTTTTTTCGGATTGTTTGCAAAGTGCAAGAGCATCATTCCAGACAACGCGAACGCAACCGAATAACTGAGCCAAGCTCTGTTTCTGTTGGTCGGTCGGATAGATTCTGTACTTGTACCTTGCTTTCATTGTTTACTATTGCTTGATTGCTTTATTGTACCATGTATTATCAATACAATTAACAGAAAATGAAGAGAATCAAAGCCGTCCTATAAGGACGGGGCTTCAGCCCTCCGCTACGCTCCGCCCAGTTTTTTGGTGAACATTAAATATTGCTCGCCCGAAATTTGCGATCGTGCCTACAATATATCGAATCTCTCAGCCATTTGATGAGGGCGATCGCCCGCCGGCTGAGGTCACTTTTTTTTGCGTAATTTTTGCGTAATACTGATAACTGACATTCAAACTACAGAATTAGGCGACATAAAATTATATCATAATCGGTGGCAAACTTAACAATTTAGCGAATTTGAATGTATAAGATAAGTTAAAGATACGGGTCGAATTTGGGCGATCGGCTTTAGTATCAACGAGAGAAGTTTAGGGCAACGGCTGTTTCAATGTAAAGCAAGGCATCGGGCGATTAAAAATCGCACTTCAAGAAACCTGCGGAGGCAGGTTTTGTCTGTGTAGGCGCGGTTTCAACCGCCCTGGGAAGGCTTAAATAAGGAGAGTTCATGAAATTAGCGATCGCAAAAGAAATAGCAGCAGGGGAACGCCGGGTGGCTTTAGTACCCGACGCTGTAGCCCGATTAGTCAAACAGGGGGTCGAAGTTTGGGTTGAGGCCGGTGCCGGCGCACAATCCTTTTTCTCGGATCTTGCTTACGAAGAAGCAGGAGCTCAGGTTGTCGCCGATACCGCTAGGCTGTGGGGCGAAGCCGATGTCGTCGTGAAAATCGGGGCCCTGCAAGAATCAGAAGTTCATCAACTCCGGGAAGGAGGCGTTTTCATCGGATTTTTGAATCCTCTGGGAGATCCAGCTTTAGTGCAGCGTTTAGCCGATCGCAAAGTAACGGCATTCAGCATGGAAATGATCCCGCGCACCAGCCGCGCTCAAAGCATGGATGCGCTGTCATCTCAGGCTAACGTCGCCGGTTACAAAGCGGTACTGATCGCAGCCTGTGCATTGCCGAAGTATTTCCCGATGCTGACAACGGCGGCGGGTAC
Organism: Microcoleus sp. B5-D4; assembly: GCF_036705145.1. Classification (NCBI taxonomy): domain Bacteria; kingdom Bacillati; phylum Cyanobacteriota; class Cyanophyceae; order Oscillatoriales; family Microcoleaceae; genus Microcoleus; species Microcoleus sp. B5-D4. The sequence goes on from NZ_JAUBTV010000037.1 coordinate 50,027, forward strand.
AATTCGCCCCGCGAAAGTATTGGTAATGGGTGTGGGCGTTGCTGGCTTACAGGCGATCGCCACGGCGCGCCGTTTGGGTGCGGTAGTCGAAGCCTTCGACATCCGCCCAGAAACAAAAGAACAAGTGCAAAGTTTGGGCGCTAAATTCCTTGATGTCGAACTCAAGGAAGAAACCGTCGCCGCCGGAGGTTATGCTAAAGAGCTCTCAGAAGCGGCTAAAGAATACACCCGCCAAGTGCTCACCCAACACGTCAGCGCTTCCGATGCAGTGATTACAACTGCTCAAGTTCCCGGCAGAAAAGCACCTATTTTAGTTACTAGAGAAATGGTTTCTCAAATGAAGCCCGGATCGGTAATTGTTGACCTCGCGGGCGAACAAGGCGGCAATTGCGAATGCACGGAAGCGGGGAAAGATGTTGAATGGAACGGCGTTAATGTCATCGGCCCGATTAATGTGCCTTCGTCGATGCCGGTACACGCTAGCGAAACTTACTCGAAGAATATCTCGGCTTTAGTTCAGTTGATGGTGAAAGATAAGGAACTCAATTTGAATTTTGAAGACGATATCATTGCTGGTTCCTGTGTGGCTCGCGATGGTGAAATTAGTAACCAGCGAGTTCGCGATGCTTTGGCTGCTCAGGCTTCAGCCGTCAGTTAGATTCTGTCGTTATCAGGCAAAGTCCGGCAAGGGTTGAAACCCCTGCCTCAAAGCTAAAGTCCTCGCTATGAGGACTGAAGAACTGATTAAATATCTCCAAAAAAGGCTTTTTTGAACAGGCAAGATGCCTGTTCCACAAGAATTATTGGAGAGGTCTATTAGTCCTCTTAAGAGGACTTTGGCTTTGAGCCAGGGAATGAATTCCCTGGCGGATTCAACCGGGAACGAGTTATTTCCAATTACCCATTACCAATTGTTATGGCAGAAGGATTGATTGCAGGTTTAGTGGTGTTTACTCTAGCGTCGTTTGTGGGATTTGAAGTAATTAATAAAGTCCCGCCGACGCTGCACACACCTTTGATGTCGGGTTCCAATGCGATTTCAGGAATTGCGGTTTTAGGTGCAATTCTGATTTCTGGCCAAGGTAATGTGACTGTTACTTCGATTTTGGGGACGATCGCGATCGCCCTGGCCACAATTAACGTTGTCGCCGGTTTCTTAGTAACTGATCGAATGCTGCAAATGTTCAAGAAAAAAGAGGTTAAAGCGTGAGCGATTTTCTGCCCAGTGGCATTCAACTAGGTTATTTAGTTGCGGCATCTTTGTTTATTATCGGTTTGAAACAGTTGGGTTCCCCTGCAACTGCGCGTCAAGGAAATGTGTTAGCTGCGATCGGGATGTTAATTGCGATCGTCGGTACTTTGCTGGAAAAGCAAGTAGTCAGCTACGAATTGATTGCTGTCGGAATAATCGTCGGTTCCATTTTGGGAACAATTATGGCAAAAACCGTCGCGATGACGGATATGCCGCAGATGGTGGGTTTGCTTAACGGTTTTGGGGGCGCGGCTTCTGCACTCGTTGCTGTGGGCGAATTCTGGCGCTATCTCAGCATCCCGGAATCGCCAACTCCAGACGCGACAATCACGATCCTTTTGGGTGTGTTGATTGGCGGAATTACTTTCACTGGTAGCCTTGTGGCGTTTGCGAAGCTGCAAGAATTGCTACCGGGTGCGCCGATGACGTTTCCGCTGCAACAGCCGTTTAATGCTGCGCTGGCGATCGCACTTTTAGCCGGCAGCGGTTATATGCTGTTTAATCCGGAGGATGTGCCGGTATTCCTGGGTTTGGTGGCGATTTCCAATATTCTGGGAATCATGTTTGTGCTACCCATTGGGGGTGGCGATATGCCGGTGGTGGTGTCGCTGCTTAACTCTTATTCGGGGATTGCGGCGAGTGTGGCTGGGTTCATTTTGATGAACAATATGCTGATTATCGCTGGTGCATTGGTGGGCGCGTCGGGGATTATTTTGACGCAAATCATGTGCAAGGCGATGAATCGATCGTTAGGTAGTGTGCTGTTTAGCGCCTTTGGTAGCGGTGGTGCTAGTGCTGGGGCTGCTGCTGGGGCTGCTGGTGCGATCGACAAAACTGTTCGCAGTATCAATCTCGAAGAAAGTGCGATGATGTTAGGCTATGCGCGATCGGTTGTAATTATTCCGGGCTACGGGATGGCTGTAGCGCAAGCACAGCACGCCGTGCGCGAGTTGGCCGACGGTTTGGAAAAAATGGGTGTTGACGTGAAATACGCGATTCACCCGGTGGCTGGGCGGATGCCGGGGCACATGAATGTGCTGTTGGCGGAAGCAAATGTGCCTTACCCGCAGTTGTACGATATGGACGATATCAATCCGCAGTTTGAAGAAACGGATGTGGCGTTGGTGATTGGTGCGAATGATGTAGTGAATCCGGCGGCGCGTCACGATACGGCGAGCCCGATTTACGGGATGCCGATTTTGGAGGTTGATAAGGCCAAACATACGATCGTGATTAAGCGCGGGATGAGTGCTGGTTTTTCGGGTGTTGACAATGAGTTGTTTTATAAGGATAAGACGATGATGTTGTTTGGTAGCGCTAAGGATGTGGTTGCGAAGTTGGTTGCTGAGGTGAAGCAGTTGTAGGATTTTGCAACCGCAGATGAACGCGGATTAACGCGGATGATTAAACCCGGTTTCTTGGATAAACCGGGTTTTTGTTTTGGGGTTGTTTTGATAAACTCGGCGGTTGAAACCGCGTCTACACAAACAAAGTCCGCCTTCGCGGACTAAGAAAATTACCGGGTATTTAAGTCTGATTTGATATCAATATTCTTCAGTCGGCGGAGGCAGACTTCGTTTGTGTAGAAGCGATTTCAATCGCCGATTTGATATCAATATTCTTCAGTCGGCGGAGGCAGACTTCGTTTGTGTAGAAGCGATTTCAATCGCCGAATCTTATCAGCCGATTCTTGACTTCAGAAGGATCTGCTGTCTCAAAAAATAGTTCCAACGCTTCGATCAGATTTCGTCGCGCTTCTTCTATATTGTCACCTTGGCTGGCAATATCAAGTTCTGGGCAAAGGGATATATATCCATCGCCTTCTCGTTCAATAATTGCTGTAAACTGTTGTGTTGACTTCATAATTTGAAGTGGCGGACTGCCAAGCTCAAACAATTATAGTTTTACTCGATATTATATCACATTAATTATGCTCGCCTCTCGTAAAAAACCCGGTTTCTTAGAGAAACCGGGTTTTTGTTTTGGGAACTTATATCTATCTAGCGGTTCTTATCCTCGTACTCCAGTATTAAATAGCGAACAGCCATTGGACTGATGGTAGTGAGTAGAGTTGCGAACCATACGACACCTGTTACAGCTATTTGATTTTGTCTCTCCGGTAGTATAAAATGGTAGTTTCCAGCAAGTGATGTAAAGAAGTCAAAAACAACGCAGAGAAACCAAGGTAATACTAATGTCCATTTTCCCTCACGAGCTTCTTTCCATACGTCTGTAGTAAGTAGGTTGAAGCAAAAGACTATAACTGTACTAGCAACACCTATTCCGTAGGCTCCTAAAGTATTGGGATCAAAATTACTCAGAGAAATAGAAAATTTTGGACCTGCAACTATTGATACTACTCCTAAAAATGTTGTCATGAAGTCCCAAAGCAGTCCAACGGAAAACCCAGTAATTAAGATTGGTATTATTCCTTTATCTCTCATATATTCCTCAATTACGAATCAGTATTCGGGTAACAATCACTATTGCAAGCACCAATAAAAAGGCTGAAAGAATGGCATACTTAGTATTGACAGACATATCCGATAGTCTCATCCTAAAGCTAAATTTAGGGAAATTTCGCTTGTTTTTATTTACAGGATAAACCCTTGGGATGTCTACGAATTTCGTCAACTCAGAGATAGTCTGTGTCCATACTGATAACCAGCTATCTCTCAAGCTATTGGGGTCAGTGACACTAGCAAGCTGGTTGAGATCATCAAACATATTTATCATTACATTGTGATGCTGCCAAACTAGCTGCGAATTATTTGGAAACTGTTGCTGTTTATTGGCTTTAAGAATCTCAAGAAGAGCTTGATGCTGATATGACCATACTTCAAAAGCTACTTTGTACAGTAGGTATAGCCTAAACTTGGTAAAGCTTCCTTCCTCATAGTAAATAGCGTCAGTCTCCTTGGCAACTTCCAAACCATCTGTAACTATCGCATCTAGTGGAGACCTAGCCCATTTGCTTTTTCTAATTGTTTCCGATAGTTGAGAGAGAGGAGTCTCAAAATTGTGTCCGCTATGAGTCTCTTGTCTAATAACTGGTTGTTGAGTCATAAAACCACACTGCAAGTCTCACTATTTAGGATGTTGCCCTGTGCTACTAGGATGATGTAGTCGCTTACCTTTGCCGAAAATTTATTTTCTTGCCAGATAGCTTTATCCATTGCTTCCTTTCCATAAAAAGCAGGTGTTACCACCAACTATCACTACTGCTAGAGCTACTATCAGATCCGCCACTATCGCCATAATCCCCACTTCCATAATCACTACTTCCAGAATCGGAACTGTAGCTTGAGTCTGAATCGGAACTATAGCTTGAGTCTGAATCGGAACTATAGCTTGAGTCTGAATCGGAACCATAGCTTGAGTCTGAATCGGAACTGTAGCTTGAGTCTGAGTCACTACTGCTGCAATCAGAACTATCACTTGATTCGGAGTCAGAGCTAGCGCCGAACAAATCCCAAGAGCCGCCACTATCTCCATAATCACTACTTCCAGAATCGGAACTATAGCTTGAGCCAGAGTCGGAACTGTAACTTGAGTCAGAGTCACTACTGCTGGAATCAGAACTATCACTTGATTCGGAGTCAGAGCTATCCCCAAACAAACCACCGAACCAAGAATTGCCACTATCGCCAGAATCACTGTTATTGGAATCAGAATTATCACTAGATTCGGAATCAGAATTATCACTAGATTCGGAGTCAGAGCTATCATCGAACCAATTACCGAACAAATCCCAAGAGCCACCACTATCGCCAGAATCACTGCTATTGGAATCAGAAGTATCACTTGATTCAGAGTCGGGACTGCTCCCAAAAAAGCCAACAAATGATGATATAAAGCCACCAAGTAAGGATTCTCCTCCACCATCACTCGATAATGATTCTCCCCCGCTATCGCTACTGTTACTATTCCAGTGAGGTTTAATTTCAGGAGGAAGTCCCAACGTAATGCCATTTTCTTTGACATCAGATGGATCGGCAAAGAAGATATTATCGGGAGAGATTACGAAGCACTGAGTTTCATTCAACACTTCTTTGACACGAGAGCCGAAGCAGTCGGTAGTACCATCAGGAGTAGAAAATATGAGGGGTATTCCTCTCTCATTTGCTACATGAACTAGCCGTTTAGCTTGATCGACCGCCTCGTCATTATTCCATTTAGATGTATAAGATTTGCACTCTATTATTGCTACTTCGTTGTCATTATTGTCATCAATGGTGACATCGATTTGAGTAGGTCTACCGTACTGTTCACATGTCTCATTGTAAAGGAAGTTACGAGGAACCTGAACAGCATTAAATCCAAATTTTGCGAGTTTTTCCTCTGTGTCTTCCTCAAATTTTTCTCCCTTTTCATAACTAGCTCTACCTATTTCTTGACTTCTGCTAGTGGTTGTCGCCTGTGCCTCCCCTGAGTTACTACCAGCAGCATCATCAAAGCCCAAGGCTTCAGCAATCTCAGAGCCGATCTCAGTAACCACTTCGCCAACCCAATCGAAGAGTCCTCCACTCATAGCTACTTTCTCCAGCCAAGCTACGCTTCATAACTTTACCCTCCATATAGTAGAGTTTTCTCTCACAATCTGAAAAGCGGAAAAAGACGGAGCTTTTCTAACCTTGATGTGCAAGTCGGATCTGGACGGATATAGACGGATAAAGTCGGGTATAATACTGCTAGTTCTCTCACCTCTATGCTGATGGACATTCACGAGGTATTGCAATTTGTAGATAAAGTAGTCTATGCCAAGACAGGCAAACGTCTAAATGACTTGCAGCGCGGAATTATCGAGGGAACACTGAAACAACAAAAGTATTCTGAGATTGCAGATACTTATCGTCTTACACAAGGTCACGTTAAAGATGTGGGTTACGAACTTTTACAAATGTTATCTGATACCTTTGATGAACCTGTTGATAAAGGTAATCTTAAATCTGTTCTAGATCGGCAAGGAAATCTGAATATCTCGGATTGTACTATTGGTAATAGCAACATAATTGGCTATATCAATGTTTGTTCCGATCGCCCTACTGCGAGCCCAGATGAAAATCAGCCTAAAACTCCTGACTTTCAGCAGGCAAAGGATGAAGCCAAGATTGAAAAAATTAGTAAGTTGCGGCAGTTTGGCTTGATCGACGAGCAAATCGCAGAGTTTCTGGGGCTAACCTTGGAAGAGGTTCAACAGGTGGATAAAGCGTTATAATTTAGAAAAAAGGATTGAGATTGTAAAAAATGGCACTGAAAGAATTAGAAAAACAACTACTTGCCTTAACTCTAAGTGAAAAAACTCAAGCAATACAGCTATTAGTTCAAAGTCTAAGCAATACTTGGCAAGGAATCGAAAAAACTCCGGGCGTGTGCGGCGGCGATGCTAGAATTGCCAAGACTCGCATACCCATTTGGTCGATGATAAATTATCGCCTTCTGGGTGCAAATGATGTGCGGATTTTGCAAGACTTTCCTCATTTGAGTGCAGCAGATTTGGCGAATGCTTGGGCTTATGCTGAGGCACACCCAGAGGAAATTGAAGCTGCGAGAATAGAAAATGAGGCTGCTTAAAACATGGCGCGAATTTGCGATAACAAGACTTACCGACTTTGGCAAAGAAACCGGGTTTTTACCTAATCTATCGGTAGCAGCGAAGTATTTTCGTAAAAAACCCGGTTTCTGGCCTGGTATGCGATGCTAAGAAACCGGGTTTTTACCTAATCTATCGGTAGCAGCGAAGTATTTTCGTAAAAAACCCGGTTTCTGGGCCCATGCGTAAGTCCTTATAATTAAATCCCCCATTGCTCCCAATATTAGCTAAAATCATTTGGGAGTCTGAGGATAAACTATATGCGCTGGGTTCGATATATTGCGATCGCCATTATCAATGGTTTCGGTGTCGTCATCGGGATTATCTGGGTAGCAGTCCCCACAACAGTGGCTCAACCTTCCCTAAACTACCAACTCGCACTCTCTGGGCGACAGCCAGACGGGGAAACTCCGCAATCCCTTTCCGAGCTCTACAAATTGCGCGATCGCCTGAAAGTACAATTAGATAACCTTGCCAAAACTTCCGACAGCGCCCCGTTTCCTGGTGAACTTTGGAAATCCGCAATCAACCGCCAGCAATCCCAAACTCTGACGCAGCAACTCCAAAACGTTCAAAGTCAGATTCAAATAGAAGAAAGAGCAAAATATAATTGGGACGATGCTGCTAAATTAGCCGCCCAAGCAGTCTTAATTGGACGCACTTCTAATCCTTCTTCTGCTACCTGGGAAGAGTCCCAGCGGCTGTGGCAGTTGGCTATCAATACGCTGCGACTCATTCCTCACGATTCTTTTTTGGCCGATCGGGCGATCGACAAAACCATTGAATACCAAGGAAACCTCAGTGTAGCTACCTATGAAATGCAAGTCGCACGTTCTGTTGAGAAAGTTAGAGCCGAGGAAGAAGAGATAAGAGAGCGAGCCCGCAAAGAGCAAGAGAAAAAAGAATTTGCTCGTCGAGAAATAGAGAGAAAAGAGCAAGAGAAAAAAGACCGGGCTAGAAAAGAACTAGAAAGACAAGAATTCCAAAGGCAAGAATTAGCCAGAAAAGAAGTTGAAAGGCAAGAATTAGCCCGTAAAGAACTAGAAAGGCAAGAGTTTGAAAGGCAAGAATTAGCCAGGAAAGAAGTTGAAAGGCAAGAAGTTGAAAGGCAAGAATTAGCCAGGAAAGAAGTTGAAAGGCAAGAATTAGCTAGACAAGAACTTGAAAAGCAAGAATTAGCCAGACAAGAATTAGCTAGACAAGAACTTGAAAGGCAAGAATTAGCTAGACAAGAGTTAGCTAGAAAAGAACTTGAAAGGCAAGAATTAGCCAGACAAGAATTAGCCAGACAAGAACTTGAAAGACAAGAGTTAGAGAGAAATCAGCAAGCAACTTCTCAACCAACTCCTGAATCAACTGCAACACCAACTCCCGCCCCAGCTACGCCTGCTGCGTCCCCGTCGAACTTTTTCTTTGCGGGAGATACTAACAGAGATGGCCAAATTAACCAGCAAGACGAACTCGGAAAAGAACAATGGTCTTTGTCCAGTGGCGCGCTAATTTCATTTAACGATCGCAATAACGATCGCGGCAAGATACCGACTTGGAAACAAACCAAAGTTAGCGCTCCCCGCCGTGCAGCAATGCTTTCTCAAGTTAACTTAACACTGTCGGAAAACTTCAAAACCTCTCAATTATTTATCACGGCTGACAGCATTGCTAGCCCTCACATCAGCGTTTTTCAGAAGACGGGCGACGGCTGGCAACCTGTAGATATATCCGGTGCTAAACCTCTAGTTTTCAGCACGAATATTGTTTTAGGTGTCGAAGCAAAACAATTTGCCGATCGCAATTGGAACGGCACTGTTAATCTCAAAGCAACTGCCCAAAACAACGGTCAAGAAATCGCCTCCACAACAATCCAAATGGGCGTTAGTCCTTGGATGATAGCGCCCAATACAGCACCAGTAACCGAAGTTCAGGTCAGCGACAGAGGCGCGGTAAACAGCGAATTTATCTCGCAACTAAAACAAGCAGTAGAACCCACGGGCGCCAAAGTAAAAATTCTCCAGGGCGATCGCACTTGGATGCAAGATACCCAGAAAAACGGATACGTTCAACTCCCCGAAAAATCGGAGATACGCCAGTTTAATGTCGCCCTAAAAAGCAATAGCGAACCAGAGAAAAACCCGCCTGTTAAATCAACTCAAAACCCTGATTTGAAAGTAGTTAAAATTGGCAATCCTCGTTCTTTAGACCCTGTAAGTCAGTGGTCTGACGGATACGGCAATTTGCAGGTGACACCGCCGATTCCCGGACACCCAATGGGTCGAGTTTATTACGGGAATTCGGGAAATGCTAGTTTTAATCCAGAGGTACTTGATTTTATTCAAGCTCAGAGAATTCAAGGGCCGCCAGTGGATATTGATACTTCTTGGCTTTTGACTCGCCAAGTTGATGAAATTATCAATTTTATTCCCACTCAAACTCCCGGACAATATGTAATGGCGATCGCCAGTCCCGAAGCCGGAGTTAAGCTGTTGCAAGACTTGGAGGAAAGAGGTTACGGCGATGTGGCGATCAATCGTGGTTTGAGCACTCAAACAACAGTCAGCGCCGCCTTGAAAAACCGTGCTTTAATTCAACACAATCTCTATTTGCAAAATCAGAAACTTAATCCGATTATAGAGAAGTTGAAAAGAGAGTTTTTACTCGGAGACGACCAAATTATTCAAGTTCCGGTGATGTTTGGCTATAGCGGTTATGCTTGGTGGCCAAATATGGTCAATTCGGTGCCAGTTAACGGCAAGTTGTTAGTTTCAAATCCGCGCGGGCCAATGATTGACGGTGTAGATTACACTCAGGAAAGATTGCGCCAACTGCTGCTTCCTGCTGGCGTCAGCGTTAGTTTTCTGGATGACAGGTATTATCAAGAATTAAAAGGAAACGTGCAGTCGGCGACGAATACTGTGAGGAAGCCAGAAGAGCGACCTTTTTGGCAGTCTTTGCCTAATAATTACTAATTGGGAATCGGGCATGGGAATCGGGAATCGGGAATCGTGAATCAGGAATTTGTAGGGGCGGGTTCACCAACAATACGCGCCTGTAACTGACATCTTGCACCATTCTCAATTAGCGTTTTAGGAACAGGCAAGATGCCTGTTCCACAAGAAAATCTACTCTTTGTGGAACGGGCATCTTGCCCGTTCTTGAGAATGGTGCAAGATGTGAGCTGTAACGAACAATCTCGTAAACCCGCCCCCACCCAACGGTAAATCTCAATATACCTCCTAAACCCGCCTCCCTATGCTAATATTTAGCCAAACTATGCTAGGAGTTTAACAGATGGCTACCCTGCAAATAGAAAACATACCAGAGGAATTGTACGCGAGACTGCAAGAGTTAGCCGCAGCTCAAAACCTCTCGATTAGCGCGTTTGCGATCGCCATTTTAGAAGCCGAGTTATCAACAGAGACAAAACCCCTCTCAGGAAAACGTAAAAAGTCTGTAACAGAAATATTGGCAGAAATCAGCCGTCGTCGCGAGTCTCGTCCGGCGAATATGGGGATGATACTAGATAGTACCGCTTTAATTAGAGAGGAGCGTGACAAATAATATCTTGCACCATTTTTATGAACAGGCAAGATGCCTGTTCCACACAAGTACCATTTTTATGAACAGGCAAGATGCCTGTTCCACACAAGTACCATTTTTATGAACAGGCAAGATGCCTGTTCCACA
>NZ_JAUBTV010000037.1:60652-64979 GCF_036705145.1 Microcoleus sp. B5-D4
CAAGTACCATTTTTATGAACAGGCAAGATGCGTGTATCCGTGTCAAAATCAGTGTCGTGCTTTCTTCATTCTGCTAGATAATTTCAGTGCAGGCGATCGCACCAGTAACGTAAAATGTCTAAAAGCGGTCTTTGTAAAATAATTTTAGCCCCATGAGCGACGAACAGGAAAAAAAACAAATTTTGACTCAGCACCCGGAAATAATTTCCCCTAGCAGCGATGAGTTCGAGCGCAGTGAAATTGCCAGGGCTGATTCAACTTCCGCATCAGCAGAAACTACCGCAGAAATTGGCGCGCCCGAAGATATTTCAGCGCCAATCGACGCAGCCGAAACAATTCCCGTTACCGCCGATAGTACGCCGGAAACAACTCAAATTACAAGTGATCCGCCTCCAACAATTCCAACTGCCAACCCCGAACCCAAACCAGCTCGCTCGTGGCAAATCTTAGCAGTTTTTCTCAGCGGAATCTTAGTCGGTTCCGTCCTTAGTCTCGGCAGTTTGCTAGCGTGGAGAATGTATCAGGAAAGAGCGAACCTTCAAATCAAACTACCCGCTGACGTACCCCTCCCCGAAAGCCCTCCGCCTGTCGCCACAGCGCCCGTCAACCGTCGGCCCGGACTTCCCCTAGCCCCTGAAAATGGACGGCCCGCCACATTCCCTCCGTCGCCCCGTCCCACTCAAATCCCCTCTCTGTCTGGTGTTCCGCAACTTGCTTCGCCGTTGCCTTCTCCTTTGCCGTTGCCTTCTCCAACTCCAACTCCCGCTGCGGTTGAAACCCCTGTAACCGAGCGAGTTTACTTTCAAGCCGGTGCTACGGGAACTACTCTGAGCAATAGTTTGCGAGCCAACATATCCAGGCGCTACTTACTGGAGTGCAATAGCGGCCAAAGCATGACAATAAAGGTTCAAGAAGGTCAAGTTAGCGCAGCAATTATTGCTCCTAACGGTCAAAATTTAGGTACTGCTGATAGCACAGGTCAGTGGCAAGGTCAACTAGCCAGTAGCGGCGATTATACCATTGAAATTTCAGGCGATCGCCAAGCAAACTACCAAGTTAAAATTGAAGTCAAATAGCAACTATAATTGTATCAGGGGGTAGTTACACAATACATAAACCCGCCCTGGTTGCCAATTACAAATTACCCATTACTAATTACCAATGGTTGCACAAATATCTCCAAGCATCTACGAAGCAAAAACCCAAGAAATTGCCAAAGAAATCCTGAAGGCAACTCAAGACAAAAAGCGATCTTTTTTCGGTCAACTCCAAGACCAAATGCGCTGGGACGACAAACTAATGGATTGGGCGATGGCTAGCCCCGGACTGCGGGTGCAATTGTTTCGATTCATTGACTGTTTGCCGGCACTCCGCAGCAAGCCGGAAATTGCCCGCCACCTCCAAGAATACCTGACCGCCCAAGAGGTAGAATTGCCCGAAGCTTTGAAAAAATTGCTCAATTTTACTAACGCTGATTCGATTCCTGGACAATTGGCTGCGACAACGGTTGCGCCTGCGGTGGAAACTTTGGCGCACAAGTATATTTCTGGGGAAAATATCAAGCAGGTAGTTAAAACTTTAGAGCGGCTTCGCAAGGATAAAATGGGTTTTACAGTTGACCTTTTGGGGGAAGCTGTCATCACTGAAACTGAGGCGCAAATTTATCTTAACCGCTATTTGGAATTGATGGAGGAGCTGGCGAAGGCAGCAAAAAATTGGTCGCAGGTAGATGCAATTGACAAAGCTGATGATGAAACTTTGCCGCGAGTGCAAGTATCGGTAAAGTTAACGGCTTTTTATTCTCAGTTTGACCCTTTGGATGCTAAAGGTAGCGAGGAGAAAGTAAGCGAGAGAATTCGCCTGTTACTGCGCCGCGCGAAGGAATTGGGCGCGGCTGTTCATTTCGATATGGAACAGTATGCTTACAAGAGTTTAACTCTGAGCATTCTCAAAGACTTATTGTTAGAGGAAGAGTTTCGCAGTCGCACGGATATTGGAATTACATTGCAAGCATATTTGCGCGACAGTGCTCAAGATTTGCAAGGTCTTATTGCCTGGGCAAAAAAACGCGGAAATCCGGTGACAGTGCGGCTGGTAAAAGGCGCTTACTGGGATCAGGAAACTATCAAAGCGATGCAGAAAGATTGGCCGCAGCCGGTCTACAATGACAAAGTTACTACCGATGCAAATTTCGAGCAGATGACGCAGTTGCTGCTCGAAAATCACGAATATTTGTATGCAGCTATTGGCAGTCATAATGTACGATCGCAAGCAAGGGCGATCGCCATTGCCGAAACTCTCAATATACCGCGCCGCCGCTTTGAAATGCAAGTGCTGTATGGCATGGGCGACAAATTGGCTAAGCTTTTGGTCGATCGAGGTTATCGCGTCCGAGTCTACTGTCCCTACGGCGATTTGCTGCCGGGAATGGCTTATTTGATCCGCCGTTTGCTGGAAAATACCGCCAACAGTTCTTTCATCCGGCAAAGTTCCGAAGAAATGCCGATCGAACAATTGTTAGCCGCGCCCGTTGCTAACGGAAATGACCAGCTAGTTTACAGCAAAGTATTTCCCAACGTTGCCGATACCGACTACGCTAATACCAAATTGCGGCAACAAGCAGAAACAGCCATCAAATCAGTGCGGGCTAACTTAGGTAAAACCTATTTACCCCTAATCAATGGCGAGTACCAAAATACTGAAGCAACAGTTAATTCCCTCAACCCTTCCAATCCCACAGAAGTAGTTGGCAACATCGGATTGCTTTCCGAAGAACAGGCAAAACAAGCCCTGGAAGCAGCAAAAGCAGCCTCCACCAGTTGGCGAAAAACCCCCGTCCGCCAGCGCGCCGGCGTCCTCCGCAAAGCCGCAGAATTGATGGAACAGCGGCGGCACGAACTGTCAGCTTGGATGGTGTTTGAAGTCGGCAAACCCGTCAGAGAATGCGATGCCGAAGTCTCCGAAGCTATTGATTTTTGCCGCTACTACGCCGACGAAATGGAACGGTTAGAACAAGGTAAAAATTACGACATCCCCGGAGAAACTAACCGTTATAGCTATCAGCCACGCGGCATTTCTTTAATCATTTCGCCGTGGAATTTCCCCCTCGCAATTCCCGTCGGCATGACAGTTGCATCCCTAGTTGCTGGAAATTGTACTTTGCTCAAACCTGCGGAAGTTTCCTCAGTAATTGCAGCGAAAATAGCTGAAATATTGCTAGAAGCCGGAATCCCCAAAGGCGTATTTCAATACGTGCCTTGCAAAGGTTCAACCGTCGGTGCTTACATGGTGAAACATCCTGACGTTCACATGATTACTTTCACTGGTTCTCAGGAAGTGGGCTGTCAGATTTATGCCGATGCTGCGATTTTGCAGCCTGGACAAAAACACCTGAAACGAGTAATTGCTGAAATGGGCGGCAAGAATGCAATTATTGTCGATGAAAGTGCGGATTTAGACCAAGCAGTTGCAGGCGTAGTTTATTCGGCATTTGGATACAGCGGCCAAAAATGTTCCGCTTGTTCGCGAGTAATTGTGGTCGAATCAGTGTACGATAATTTTGTCGCAAGATTGGTAGAAGCGACGCGATCGCTCAATGTCGGTCCTGCAGAAAATCCCGGCACTCAAGTCGGCCCTGTGATCGATGCAAATGCCCAGTCGCGCATCCGCGAATACATCGAAAAAGGTCGCGCCGAAGCTAAAATAGCTTTAGAAATGCCGGCACCGGAAACCGGTTATTTTGTCGGCCCAGTCATTGTTACGGAAGTATCGCCCACAGCAACTATCGCCCAAGAAGAAATTTTCGGCCCGGTTTTGTCGGTGATTCGGGCTCATAATTTCAGCGAAGCGATTGCTATTGCTAACGGCACGAATTTTGCTTTAACCGGCGGATTGTATTCTCGCACGCCTTCGCATATCGATCGAGCAGCATCCGATTTTGAAGTCGGAAACCTGTACATCAATCGCGGAATTACCGGGGCTGTGGTATCGCGGCAACCCTTCGGAGGATTCAAACTTTCGGGAGTTGGTTCTAAAGCAGGTGGCCCGGATTATTTGCTGCAATTCCTCGAACCCCGCACCATAACTGAAAATATTCAGCGGCAAGGTTTTGCGCCGATTGCAGGAGTGGATGATTAATCATTCCTTTGTTCGTAGTGAGGACTTCAGTCCTCTCTCTGGCTGTTAAGTTGGTAGGGTGCGCCCAGCGCACCTTACAGGTGGGGTAACAGTAAAAAATTGTGGGAGATTAGCTAGTACAGCTCGGCGTAAGTAGACAGACTATATTTGTGGTAGAATGACATAGTTAGTTTAGACCAGTTTCGGTAGG